>JASEHN010000076.1 GCA_030018715.1 Thermodesulfobacteriota bacterium
GGCACTCGGGTGGGGTTGAGGTTCAAAGTCTTCTTCGGCGAGGGGAAAAATCGGATGAATGGTTTCCCATTCATTAATCAAACGAAAACCATCCGCTTTCACCTCTTCCCCTTCGTGGTAGAGCGAAAGCAGTTTGAGGAGGCTCTGCAATTGGATGCGCATCATCCCCAAAAGAGGATCGCGCTCGTCTTCCTTGGCGTTCTCTTCTATGGGATAACGGAAAATATAGTCGGACTCTTCAATCATGATTTTTATATTACTCCATTTGCGGATGGAATATCAATGGATTGGGCAGTTCCGGATGAGAAGGTTCACCAGATCGTTTTAGCAGCCAATGGCCCCTTGCGCATGGACTTGAGAGGAATAGATTGTCTATTTTCAGAGTTTCTTTGAGAAGAAATATTCTAAAGTTGTCTTAAAATCTACCTCCCGGTCTCTCGCTGCAAGTGCTCCCGGAGTGCAGTTTTCGATCAAAGGTCAAGAGGTTGAAAATAATGGGATGATCGAGGGTACGTTTGTGGGGGATTATAGGATGTCCCTTTTTTCCCCAGAATACCACAGGGCGCAGGGTGTAAAAATCAAAGATAGAAGCGAAGCAAGGAATAAGAGAATGGCTGAAAAGTAAAAGGTGGAAAATCTCTTTTAACTATTTAGAGCACTTTCCTCCTTTGTTGCAGAAACCAGTACCCTACCAGCAATCCAATCGGCACTATGGCCATTACAGCCCAGCGGGTGCTTGGGTGGAAGATGACTATGAGCGAGAACCCTGCCAGGGCAATCCTGGCGACAACATCTCTTCCTCTCTTGTTGCTGTATTTCGCCTGCATGCTAAACTGCATGCCCACCGTCCCGGCCATGAGCAGACCCATGGCGCCCAGCTGAGCCATCCCAGGCTGTAGCACCAGCTCGGGCCTGGTAAAAACCCCCCCCATCAGCAAGAAAAGGACACTGCATAGCTGGATTCCCCTGAACAATGTCCCCATGAAAGGGGCTTCGGCGATTTTAGACGTCACCGCGGCCACAACGGAGGTCGGCGGCGTCAGTTCACCCCAGACGGCCACGAAGAAAGCGAAGAAGTGTATGATCCAGGGGTCGATGCCGGCCTTAATCATGGGGGGGGCGATCACCAGGGCGGTGAGGATGTAGGTAGGCGCCGGGGGCAACCCGGTGCCCATGAGAGCTCCGAAAAAAAAGGCCACAAGAATCATGGCCACAAGATGAAAGCCCGCTGCCTCCATCAGGAGGAACCCGACTTTCGTCGTAACTCCCGTGATGACAACCACACCGGTCATGATGGATAGGCTGGACAGTAAAAGAGTCAGGTCAAAGGTCATAGTTGCAAAGTGGTCAATGAAGCGGAGGAATGGGGCGGCCAGGGGCCGGAGATCCCGGGAAGGGCGGGACCGAAGGGTTGTGAGGACAAAGACCACCGAGACTACGATACCGGTCGCGACGAATACTCGCAAAGCGGCCAGCATTGGCGGGACTGAGTAGACCCCCATAAGCAATATCAGTCCTCCGATAACGCCCGCGTAGACGAGGAGATTGATCTTGTCCAGGATGCCTGTCTGCAAGATCGGGATTGTCCTTATGCCGGTCTGGTAACGAACGGAGATCAGGTAGACGCCGGCACTGACCCCGGCATAGTAAATCAAAGCTGGAGCGTACCCCCGCGCCACGACGTCGAAATAGCTCCTTCCCAGGAAATCGGCCATGAGGAATGCGGCAATTCCCATAACCGGCGGCATGAGTTGGCCGCCAAGGGAAGCAGCGGTCTCGATGGCGGCGGCGTTTACCCTGGGTATCCCGCTGGCGATCATGGCCGGGATGGTAGCCGAGCCGGTGGTTATAGCATTGGCCGCTCCGCTGCCACTCACCGTCGCCACCCCCATCGACCCCAGGACCGCCGCTTGCGGCAGCGCATGGGCCGACTTGTTAGCGAGCCGCGAAGCGCTATTGATGATCGAGTCCACACAGCCGAAGGCACGCAAGACACTCAAAACCAGAAGGAAAGACCCGATCACAGTAAGGGCAAGCTGGGAAAGCCGTGAAAAAATTCCCGTCGCCATCTCCACACTCATAGAACTCAGGATTCGCCTCCACCCCATACCTGGGTGCCCAAACATGCCGGGCACGATCCACCCGTATACCGCATACAAGATCAGGAAGACGTTGAGGATGAAGAGCGCGAAGTGTCTCTTTCGCGTGTATTCCATCACCAGGCCGGCCATTAGGCCCCCAACCACCAGGTCAGCCGTGCTCCATACCCCTGCCCGTACCGTGCCTATCTCTTCGAACTCGATGCCAATGTACAGGAGAGCAACAATGGACAAGGCAATGTAAACGCCCGCAATGATGTAGTTAGTGGTGGACTTAAGCCTGGGATAAAGGTCGTTGTTGCGCAGGGCATCCAGGGTGAAGAGGATGAACGTGACCGGAACCAGGATGACGGCGAGATAGGTTGGCCCCCCGGCGCCGGTAAGGTAGTAGCGGAAGAGGTACACGAAAAAAAAGAGGGCGAAAAGGTTAAAAAGAATCCGGGTGAAGGAATTCATTGGAGTGGATTCCTCATTTCTTTTCTGCGGTCAGATGTTGCGACGATATCTCGTGTCCCGAATCGTCCAATGGCCGAAAAAATCTCAGCTGGGCGAAGGCCCGGGCGGAGGGACTATCAGTGCCCGGGACCAGCTCCCTCTGCTACTTGGGCTTGGCGATGCGACCGTCCCACTTGGAATCCCAGACGCCACGCTCGCGCATGTACTTCGCCAGGCCGGGATGGATGGGAACGAAATCGAGCGCCGATTCGACGCCCAGCCGCTGAAACCCGGGCATATCCGTTTTAATTTGCATGAAGGCAGAGTCTGCTTTGGCCAGCTCAGCCGCATTTTTTTCGATAATGGTCAACATCTTGTAGACCTCTTCCGCGGATACCTCCAGGCCTACATGGAATCCATAGTAGAAGGGCAATAAGAGAGCTTTTTCGGCATGGATGTCCTTTTTGAAGGCATCTGGCTTCACTTCGGCAATCCGAAACCCAGCCTTGCGCAGCAGCCCAATTTCCTCTTGGTTAGGATTGAGGATGGCCCAGTCTGTGCCGACTGATATTTCGATTATCCAAGGGGCTGTTGTTACCTCTGCGTTCGTATAGGCGTTGAAGGCCTTGATCTTGCCGGCCTCTAACTGCGACCCTACCGACGACAGGTCCATTTCCCGGTATTCATGTTTGATCCCCAGCGCTGTGAAACCCCTTTCCAGATGGGCCCGTACATCCCAGGGGAGAGGTCCGGTAAAAATTGGCTGCCCGGAAAGATCCCGCCACTGCTTGTACTTTCCTTTGTCCTTGGCAAGGATCCCAACCCCCACTTCCACCGAGAAAGTCCAGAAGGATTGGACGGGGTACCTTTTTATATGAGCCTTAAACCCCTTGAACCGGTTGACGTCATTCGCCAACTCGTAGAACGCAATGTCGGCGCCATAGTAGCCATCAAACTCCCCAGTCGCATACCCTTTAACGGAAACGATCGCCCCCGGTGTAGGTAAGGCCGCGATCTTGTAGTTAGGCATCTCTTTGTTCAGCACCGCGGCCAGGTTGACTAAAGCCCTGTGGCCAGACGAACCCGCGGCAGACGTCGCCCACTTAAAATCCTTGGCTTGAGACCAGCCATTGGCAACTGCTCCGAAGAGGAATCCGGCAGCGATTAGGAAAATAAATATTTTCTTCATTGTTTAGCCCTCCCTTCCCTTAGGATTGGATGATAAGAATTTACTCGGAGTAATAAATATAAAGAATAGATCGTTCGAAGTCAAGAAAAATTGTAATCTTGGTCAGGTTGGAGGGTTAGGGATGGAGGGGGAGGGAGTAATCGGCAGTCAAGCTTCAACGTGCTTGACGAGGGTGAGGGAAAAGGTTTATCGTAAGCTTTGACTGGGATAAGTTTCCGGATTATGCCAGGGGAAGAACCTGTAAAAAGACCCAAAACAAATTACGGGGGAGACGATGCAAAATAGAGTAACAGAGATACTGGGCGCTGAATATCCGATTATTCAAGGGGCGATGCGCTTGATCACCATGGGGGAAATGGCGGCGGCTGTATCCCAGAGTGGAGGCTTCGGGGTCATCGCCTCTTCGGGTCTGGAAGGAGAGAGGCTGCGGGCGGAAATCCGCAAAGCCCGCTCCCTTACCGGCAAACCTTTCGGCATCAACATTCCTATCTACCGGCCCAATGCCTTGGAAGCCCTGGAGATCGCTATCGAGGAAGGGGTAAAAACCATCACCACCTCGGCCGGCGATCCGGGGAAATTGATCCAAAGGGTCAAAGAAGCCGGGCTCAGGATGTTGCATGTGGTTGCCACCGTGGAGATGGCTAAAAAGGCAGAGGCGGTGGGGACAGACGCAGTCATCGCCATCGGGGCTGAAGGGGGAGGTCATGTAGGGAGGGACGAAATTACCACCCTGGTTCTCATCCCCCAAGTGGTGGATGCAATAAAAATCCCTGTGGTGGCTGCGGGGGGGATAGGAGATGCCCGGGGCTGGGTCGCGGCTTTCGCCCTGGGTGCCGAAGGTATCCAGATGGGTACTCGATTTCTGGCCACAAAGGAATGTCCCATTTCGGAAGCTCACAAACAGGCCATCCTGGAGGCCAAGGATAATAGCACCTTGATCGCGGCGCGCAAAGGCTATCCCATTCGGGTACTGAAGAACAAAGCGGCCATGGCGATTCGGACCATGGATGAAAGCGGGGCCAGCCAGGATGAAATCAACGCTTATGTGGATAAAATTTCCCGAGTGGCCGAGAATGATCGAGATAATAAGCTTATGTCCGCAGGACAGGTCTCGGGCATGATCCGGAAGATCATGAGCGTCGACGAAGTGATTAGGAGTATGGTAGCGGATGCTAAAATCGTAGCCCAGAACCTCGGAAAGACTTTTTAGCCACAGAGGACACAGATAAAGAAAGGTGCAAGGCGTAAGGCCCAAGGTAAAAAACGATAGACGAGAGAAATGCTGTGGCTCACTTGATTTTATAGGAAATTCCTTTTTTCAACTTTAGGCCCTTTAGGTATTTAAGATATTTTGGATGTATCTGCGTTTTCTGCGAAAATCTGCGTCCCAATTAATTCAATAAGATTCGAATTGAATGGAGGACTTAAATGGACTGGGAGTTCGTGTTATTCAACAAAGAAGATGGGATCGGTACCATCACCCTGAATCGGCCGGATTCGATGAACGCCCTCGGCGGAGAGATGAGGCAGGAGATCCTGGCTGCCCTGAAAGTAGCTGTAGCAGACAGCGAGGTCAAGGTCATCGTGATCACGGGTGCTGGTAAAGCTTTCTGCGCGGGAGGGGATGTGAAAGAATTTGTCTCCGGAGGAACGAGGGCTGAAGCCAACTTACCCATCGATCAAAGACCGACCCGGGATAAAATTATCTTGCTTATTCAGGCCACGGGCAAGCCGGTCATCGCTTCGGTTAATGGGGTGGCGGCAGGTGGAGGCTGTAACTTAGCCCTGGCTTGCGACATGCGTATTGCCAGCGACCGCGCGCGATTTGGCCAGGTATTCGTGCGCCGGGGCCTACACCCGGACTGGGGAGGAATCTGGTTTCTGCCCAGGCTCGTAGGTTATGCCAAGGCTGCAGAGCTTATCTTTTCGGGTGAAGTCATCGACGCCCAGGAAGCCTTGCGCATCGGCCTGGTGAATAAAGTCGTCCCCCATGAAGAATTGTCCAAAGCCACTAAAGAATTTGCCATGAAGTTCATGAAGAGTGCACCCATTCCCGTCGCCCTGGCCAAAAAGGTTATGCAAAATTATTCCCGAATAGACATAGCCCAAGCTTTGGACCACGAACGATTAGCCCAATCCCTCTGCTGGAATACGGAAGACCGGGAGGAAGGGATGAAATCGTTTGTGGAGAAACGAGACCCGGTGTTTAAAGGAAGATAACGATGGCCCTTATCCAAGGTCCAGAAGATGTTGGGGTTGAACTTGTGGAGAGAACCTGAGAATTGAAACTCGATTAAAAGGTGGAATATGACCTCAAAACTTAGGCTGGAAAACAAAGTGGCCATCGTGACCGGGGCAGGGTCTCAGGCCTCGGGAATCGGGAATGGGCGAGCGACCGCTATTTTGTTCGCGCGGGAAGGAGCCAAAGTTCTCCTGGTGGACCAAAATCAATCAGCAGCCGAGGAGACGCTCGAGGCCATCCGCAAGGAAGGGGGCCAGGCAGAAGTCTTCGTGGGAGATGTTACCCGGGCGGAAGACTGCCGGGCCATTGTGGAAAAAACTGTGGCCCTTTGGGGGAAGCTTGATATCCTGGATAACAACGTGGGCATCCATGGGCCCGGTAGCGTAGTGGAAGTGAAAGAAGAGTTCTGGGACCATATCATGACCGTGAACGTCAAAAGCATGATGCTCATGAGCAAGTTTGCCATTCCAGTCATGGCTGCTAAACGAAGCGGCTCCATCGTGAATATCTCCTCCATCTCGGCCCTCCGCCCCCGGGGGCTGACTCCTTACTCAGCTTCCAAGGGAGCGGTCATTGCCCTCACCCGGGCCATGGCCATCGATCACGGCAAGGACGGGATCCGGGTCAATTGCGTTGCTCCTGGACCCGTCTATACACCCATGGTTTACACCTTGGGGATGAACGAAGAGCTGCGGGATCGTCGTCGTCGGGCCTCTCTCCTGGGGATCGAGGGCACGGGCTGGGATGTAGGGTACGCGGCTTTATTCCTGGCCTCGGATGAAGCCCGATTCATTACCGGCGTTGTCCTTCCGGTGGACGGAGGCGTTACCGTCACAAGTGCCCCGAGATAGAATTCTGCCAGCGAAGGGGAGGAAGGGAGAGGATCCCTCCCCCACATCTAATAACATAGCCTGATGAGCTGGCGGATGTTCCCTAATTTCTCCAGGTTCCAGATCGTGTCCACCAATGAATCGATTTTCTTTGGGGGTAGGACCAAAGGCGCCAGGGAGCGGAATTTATTCTCCAACTCTTCATCGGTCGGGGGATTCCGGGGATCCCCTTTGGGAGTGTCCACGTAAGCCGAATATTTTTTGCCCCCCTTGGCGGTAATGATAACCTTGGCTTCGGTATCTTTGTACGCGGGAACGACTTTCGCCTTCACCTTTTTCCGCAGGGCCACCATCTTGGGATCCAAGACCTTTTTATCGGTGAACATATTTTCCCCGGCTTCTCCCTCCGCCAGAGCCAGAGCTGCGCAGTAGTAGGTGCTGAATTTTCCGGCCAGACCGGTCTTGGGCTCGACCTGTCCTGCTGAATCCAGGCAGAATTTGCCGACGTCGCAGGAAATCGCTTCCACGTCCTCGGGCTTGAGGTTGTATTTGTTCCTCATTTCAAGGATCGCATCAATGGTCGGATGGGTGAGCAGGCAGGCCGCATATGGCTTGAAGGTGTTTTTTAGCACTTCGTATTTTTCCCCCAGATCCATGACCATTGGTTCCAATCTGGAATGATCCCCCAAGGCCTCTACGTACCCTTTTTTCCCTTCAATAATATTTGGGGCACAGGTAAAGCCCCGCTGAGCCAGGATAGCCGAGAGAACTCCATCAAATGCGGATTTCCCGGGATGGAAGGGTTTGGTCATGGTCCCGAAGACCAGGCGCAAACCTGCAGCTTGTGTCCCGGCCAACCCCAAAGCTATTTTCATCTCCTCCGGGGAGAGGCCCAGGAGTTTCCCCGCAGCCACGGCAGCCCCGAACCGGCCAAAGGTGGAGGTTGAATGCCAGCCCCGGTCATAATGTTTAGTTCCCATGCCTATGCCGATGCGGGTTTCTACTTCGAAGCCTAAAAGAAAAGCTTCCAAAGCTGCTTTTCCAGAGAGGCCTTTCCACTCAGCCACGGCCAGAACGGCAGGGATCACTGGGGCACTTGGATGCCCTATAGAGGCCACATGGGTGTCGTCATAATCTAGCGCATGGGCCATCGCTCCATTGACCAGAGCGGCATTCATGACATTAGTCTTGAAGCCATGTCCTAAAACCGTGGCCTGGGGTTTCCCCCCAAACTCCTTAACCATTTTTAGCAGAATCTGACTCAAAGGCTGTTTGGCTCCTCCCAGGGCTACGCCCAGGAGATCCAAGAAGCAGCGCTTGGCCTGGTGAACAACTTCCTTGGGGAAGGATGGATAGGAAGTTTCTGTGGCGTACTGAGCCAGCCTTTCTGTGACTTTCATAATCGCCTCCTTTTTAAAAAATCCCAGCCAAAGGTATTTGAAATTTATTATTTGATGCTTGTGATTTAGTGCTCTTTTAAAGTTGATGATCTCGGAAAAAGTCGGAAAAGCCGTCACTCTTGCGAAAGCAGTCCGCCTCAGGCGGACAGAACTGCTTAAGTTTACTGGATTCCCGCTGAAGTTTACCCTTGCGAAAGCGGGGGGGGAATGACAAAAAGAAAGGAATTTTGATTTTTTACGACGTCATCAAAGTTGATGGTCTCGTAAAAAGTCGTCACTCCGGTGAAAACCGGAGTCCAGGGTATTTATAAGCATTTGAAAATACTGGATTCCGGCTTCCGCCGGAATGACGGAAAAGGGGATTTTCAGACTTTTTACGAGTTCATCAAAGTTTATCCTCCGAATTTATTGCGAATAAAATCTGCAATGTTCTTGATAGATGTTCCAGGAATAAACACTTCGGCCGTCCCGGTCTCCTTCAATTTTGCGGCGTCGGTCGGGGAGATGATTCCCCCAACAATAATCATCTTGTCTGCCGCTCCTTTATCCTTCAGGCCTTGGATGACCCGCTGGGTCAGGCTCAAATGGGCCCCGGAGAGGATGCTCAGGCCGATGACATCAACATCTTCCTGGATCGCTGCATTGACAATCATCTCCGGGGTCTGCCTAAGGCCGGTGTACACCACTTCAAAGCCAGCATCTCGCAGCCCGTAGGCCACCACTTTTGCTCCTCGGTCGTGTCCGTCCAAACCAGGCTTAGCCACGAGAACTCTGATTTTTTTGCTTTGATCCATGAATAACCCCCCTTGTTAAGATTGACCTAACAATATAATCGGAAATTCAAATATCGGTAACACTTTAGCCTTTTGAAAAACGGCACCAAATCCACCTTCATCACCCTTTTTCAAAGAGGGAAAAACCTCTCCTCCCTTTGGTCTCCGACCCAGAGCGGTCTCTGACCCGGAGGGAAAAGGGAGGTGGGGAGGGATTTAAGAAGGCTATTACAAAGAGCTAAATTGATACAAATATCGAAGTCCAGAACAAGCACGAATGGATTCCCCCCATTTGATTTGGGTCATATCGTCGCCGGTTTATGCTCACCGAAGACCTCCCTCAGAACATCACACATTTCCTGCAGGGTGGCATAGGCTTTTAGACATTCAAGAAAGTGAGGAATCAGATTCACTTCCTCTTTCTGCGCGGCAGCTTTGAGCTCTTTGAGCAGTCGGGCGACCTCTTTGTTGTCCCGCTTTTCCTTTACTTCTTTGAGATGGGAGAGTTGCAGACGTTCGGCTTCGTCCCGACGGTTGGCATCGTAGGGGTGCGGAACCAACCGGGTTGTAGAAACCTCCAATTCATGTTCTCCCAGGTAACAATTTACGCCTACAATCAACTCTTTACCTTCCTCCACCTTTTTCTGTCGTTCATAGGCGCTTTTGGCCACTTCGCGCTGCATGTAGCCGCTCTCAATGGCCGCCACGGCCCCCCCCATCTTTTGAATCTTATCAAATTCGGCCCAGGCTGCGTTCTCAATCTCGTTGGTCAGCGACTCTACGTAGTAGGAGCCGGCCAGGGGATCGGTCACATCCACCAGGCGAGCTTCATGTTGCAGGATGCGAGCGGCATCTTCGCTGAGTTGAATGGCC
>JASEHN010000689.1 GCA_030018715.1 Thermodesulfobacteriota bacterium
GCAACGACGAAGGTGAAGCGCAACGCCGCAGATGGACTTTTTACGAAGCCATCAACCGTTGCTGGATCATCCTTCCCAGGCCCGGGTTCCGGGGCGTTTCGCTTGGCAGCATGAGGCGCTGGTCGTTTCATGGGTGGGGCGGGATAAGGCGCCCCGCCTCATTAATGCGGAGACCTGGCTGGTATTTTAGGAAAAGCTTTTTCCCGGCCGATGCTGCCCGCGCTCATCGCCCCGAACCCCGGGCCACGAATAGAGATTCTGCAAAAGTGAAGGGAGGCGAGAATGGAAAAGGGCTTGTATTGGGAAGGAGAAAAAATATAAAATATATAACGTTGGGCAGGAGGGGTAGGGGAGAATATGAAAATCGGGGTCATCTCGGATACGCACCTGATACAGGCCACCCGGCTACTTGAGGATCTGATGACCGGGGCTTTTAAGGATGCGGAGATGATCGTTCATGCCGGGGATATTACCGAACTCACTGTCCTGGAAACCTTCGGGGGAAAGAAGGTCCTGGCGGTGTGTGGCAACATGGATTCCCCTGCTGTGCGGAGGCAATTGCCTGTTAAGCAGGATTTTTTCGCCGGTAAGTTCAGAATTGGATTGGTCCATGGATGGGGAGGGCCGCAGGGTATAGAGGAGCGGATCAACCGGGAGTTTGACCAGGTGGATTGTATCATCTATGGCCATACCCACATCCCTTCCCAAATTAAGCGGGAAAGGATTCTGTTCTTCAACCCGGGAGCCTTTGGGGGCGGTCTTTACCCCCCAAAGAAAAGCGTCGGTCTCCTGGATATTGGGGAAACGATTTCCGGGCAGATTGTTTACCTGTGAATTCAAGGAAAAAAGGAGTCAGCTTATGGAGCATCTTTGGGCCCCATGGCGCATGGATTATATTCTGGCCAACCGTAAAGGACGGAAATGCATTTTTTGTCCGACGGGAAAACATTCGGATGAGAAAAGATTGATCATCCATCGCACCCCTCTTTCTCTGGTCATGCTTAACCGTTATCCCTATTCCTACGCCCATCTTATGATTGCCCCTGCCCGGCACGTCCAAGACGTCAGTAAATTAAAACCCGAAGAGATGAAGGACATTTTCCATAATATAGGACAATCCATCAATGTGCTAAAGGAGGCTTTTCGTCCTAAGGGGTTCAACGTGGGTATGAATCTGGGGCAAGTTGGGGGAGCGGGTATTCTCCATCACTTACATTTTCATATCATTCCCCGCTGGAAGGGAGATATGAATTTTATGCCGATCCTGGCCGAAGTGCGCATCATTCCGGAACACCTGAAACAGACTTATGACAAGCTGCGTCTCTATTTTAAAAAGTTAGAAAACTGAAGGAAGAGATCATGAGCCTATTCAAAGGAGTTTTTTACCTCCTCCTCCTGGCCGCGGCCATCGGTTTTGCCATCCACAATGATCAGCCAGTGTCGTTGAAATATTATTTTGGATGGGTAAGTATTCCTTTGCCCCTCTTCCTGTGGGCCTTCCTGGCGTTTTTTATAGGTCTAATTATCTCCGGCGTGTGGGCTGCTCTGTCCAAGGTTGGCCTGCGTTCCCGCATCCGCATGCAAAAGAAAGCTATTGCTGAACTGGAACGGAAAAGAATCGCCGCCAAGAGGATGTCTGGTTTATAATTATTAAACTGGTGGTATCAATTTAGCGGTTTGAAAAAGTGGTTTTACCACCTTTGTAGAGGTCCGGGGGTCTGGGTGGAACGCGCCGGAAGCATCGGCCGGGTTTCCGCTTGGCCACGAAGAACCCCGCTCGTTTCCG
>JASEHN010000077.1 GCA_030018715.1 Thermodesulfobacteriota bacterium
TTGGTGGGCTTGGTTCTATAGGTATGCCTTATTCAACTGCATTTTTCGGGTTAATGGCCGAATTAGACCCGCGGAAAATTACTCCAGAAGAAAAAGTCAAAAGCTTCAAAGAAATCATGAAATTTCAGGAAGGAGAGAAAGAGGAATTCGGTCCGACGGAAGTTTTAACCGAGGATATTTCCGGGAAAGAAAAAAAGAAAGGTCTTTTTGACCTCAAATCCCAGTTGGAAATCGCTGAACCGGAAGAAGAAATTGCCTTAAAGGAGGTCTCGACCCAGGGCAAGGTTTGTGGGTTCGATGATCTATTGAAGGAATTGAAAGAGACGACCGGCCCGAGCTTGGTTTACCCTACTTTCAATTATCAAATGGGCGTAGCCTCTCGAGAAATGGGGTTTCTGGAAGACGCTGTCGATCAATTTCAGATCGCTTTTGAAAAAGGGCAAAACCCGTTCGAAGCCCAAAAAATGCTGGGTCTTTGTTACAAGGAAATGAGCAGGTGGGAGGAAGCAAGCCGGGCCTTGGAAAGCGCCCTGCAGGTGGAGAAAATCTCGGAGGAGAAGAAATTAGAAGTTCGGTATGAATTGGGCCTTATCTACAAAGAACAGGGCAGAACCGAAGAAGCCCTTAAGCTTTTGCGGCAAATTTCGGCGGTGGGTCAGAGCACCCGGGAGGGGAAACAGGAAGTGGACACCCGTTCGAACAAACTTGGTTCCGGAAAAAATCTTCGCGAAATTAAAAACCGGAGGGTGGTCTGATGGCCGTTTTCAATCACGCGCAAAAAGAAATCAATGCTAAAATCGTTTATTGCGGGCCGGGAGTTTCGGGAAAAACAACCAACCTGCAGTTTATCCACCAGAACATGGTGTTTGAACAGCGGGGCAAGATGGTTTCTCTGGCCACGAATGAAGAACGGACTATTTTCTTCGATTTTCTACCCATCGAAATAGATAGCCTCCGGGGATTCAAGACGCGCTTTCATTTGTACACGGTGCCCGGCCAGATCTATTACGGGGCCACCCGGCACGCGGTTCTCTTGGGCGTGGACGGGGTTATATTCGTCGCTGATTCCCAGGCTGACAAAATGGAGGATAATTTGATCAGCCTTAAGGATATGGAAGAGAACCTGCGTTATTACGGGAAAAGAATTGATACCATCCCTTTGATTGTCCAATATAACAAACGCGACCTGGCCAATATTCTCCCCGTGGAGGAACTTAACCAAAAGATGAACAGCCTAAACCTTCCCTATCTCGAAGCCGTGGCTATCCGGGGGAAGGGAGTTTTTGAAACTTTGACCATGGCCTGCCGTACGGTTTTAAAAGGCCTTGAAACCGGGGGGGGTGCAGACAAAAAATTTGTGGGGAAAGCTGAAAAGGCTGCCGAAAAACTGCCTCTGAAGACAACATTTTCCGAACCCTCCCGGCCGATCCCGGAACCTCCTCGGGGTGAGGAAACAGTCAAGTCGGCCATTCCCAGCCAACAACCTGATAAAATTCGCTATGAACCGGTTAGCAAAAGCTATGAAAAGGTGGAGGAAATCACCCCGCCAACCCACCACAAAATACGGATCGTTTCCTGTGGACAACCCCGCATCCTTCCTCCCCATAGCATGCAGATCCCTCTGACTATGGAGATTGATGGATTGTCGAAAAAATTTTCGATCAATCTCGAGATCAACATTGAGCAGCTATAAAGGGAAAAGGTTGACAATATGTCAAACTAATGGGAATTTATTTGAAATATTTGATCTTTTTGTCAAAAAAATTTTTAAGAAATTAAAGGTTGCCATAATGTCAAATTATTTGGGAATAAAACCCGCCACACAACCCTGCGCATAAAAATACCTGCTGCATAACCTATTTATTTCAATGGGTTCCTGATTTAATGGAAATTTAGTTTTTTCGTCTCCTGGCATTTTCCTTGCTCTTTGCGATATTGGGCGTTAATGCGGGTAGAATCGTTGGTTTTATTCATGTGGACTTAACGTTTCCCCCGGCCCGAACGGATTTTCCATGATCATAGAATTTGAGGTTAGCGGGCAGGATTTCAAAAAGGCTGGAGAAGCCTCTTTTGAAATAAAAAATCGTCTGAAACGGTTAGGGCTTCCTCCCGACATCATCCGGCGCATAGCCACGGCAACTTATGAAGGAGAGCTTAACGTCATCATTTACGCCCACAAGGGAAAAGTAAGGGTTTGTGTCGAAGATAAATGCGTTGATGTAACGATTGATGACATAGGACCGGGCATTCCGAATATTCAGCTAGCCATGAAAGAGGGATATTCAACCGCTCCCCCCCATGTTAAACAGCTTGGTTATGGCAGCGGCATGGGCCTGCCCAATATCAAGAAAAACGCCGATTGGATGGAAATTCGATCGGAAGTAAATCGGGGTACGAATTTGAGGTTTAAAGTAAACATAAATAACAAGGAAAAGGCATAAAGGACAAGGCGCAAGGCGCAAGGCAATGGTCAGTTATCAATGGTCAATTAGCATTGGGCAATAGGCGATGGGCAAGGGACAATTAGCAACTGGGGAAAAAAGGCGCAAGGTACATGATGCAAGGCAATGAACAATCGTAAGCCTCTTCTATTTCTGAACAAAGAGCGATGCCGGGGTTGCACGCACTGCATCCGGGTCTGTCCGACAGAGGCCATCCGGATTCGCCGGGGAAAAGCCGAAGTCATGATACATCGCTGCGTTCAATGCGGAGAGTGCCTCCGGGTATGTCCGCGGGAAGCCTGGGAGGTACGATCGGGTTTTTATGCCCAAGCTACGAAGGAAAGAAAAACTGTAGCCGTTCTGGACCCCACGGTATTCTGGCAGTTTGGCAGCAAAACTTCTCCCCGGAGAATAATGGAAGCGTTCCTGGAAATTGGGTTTACCGATGTTCAGGATTTAGGTGAAGCCCTGGGTATGTACGCAAAAGCAATCTCCCTTTACTTGTCTTCTGATGATAAACCTGTTCCACCTATTTCTTCAACCTGCCCGGCGGTTTCGCAGTTGGTGCAGGTGAAATATCCAGCGCTGATCGAAAATCTGGCTCCTGTCATCCAGCCCTTCGCTATCATGGCCAGGCATTTTAGGAAAGATGGCCGGGGAAATTCAGGAAAAGGTCTGTATTATATCGTCCCCTGCCTGGCCCGGGCAGACTCGGTTATGGAGATCTTTTTGAAAGAAGGAATGATCTCGGCCGGGGCTGTTCCCCTGGTCGATGTTTATAACGATTTGAAAACCGCGCTCTTCCGGAAAAAAGAAGCTTTCGTTGATTCTCCTATAAAGAAGACGACTCTTGCCGGAATGAAGTGGGCCGCTGCTGGCGGCGAAAGCCAAACCCTAAAAATGCCGGCAACCCTGATCGTCGACGGCATTCACCGCGTAGTTAGGGTGTTGGAGTTGGCGGAGAGCGGGCTTCTGGATGATGTGCGGTTTATTGAAGCCTGGGCTTGCCCCAGCGGGTGCCTGGGGGGACCGCTTAATGTCCAGGACCCTTTTTTAGCGAGATACCATTTAACGGAGTGGATAAGAAAAAACGAAGTAAAAGTTGGAAAGGAAACCAGGGAGGAAGTTGTTTGGGAGATCGATAGCTTGCGCCTGGATTCACCTCTGAATCCGCGGCCCGGGTTGCGCTTGGATGCGGACTTGAAAATTGCCATGGAGAAATTGCGCCTCATTGATGAGACGGTTAAAAAATTTCCCGGGATAGACTGCGGCTCCTGCGGATGCCCGAGCTGCCTGGCTTTAGCCGAAGATATAGTCCAGGGCCATGCCCGGGAAAAAGACTGCATTTATTTGATGAAGGAGAAGAATTGAAAATCATGATTTCCCCATATTCCTTTTTAATCAGGCCATACCAGGTTAAGGAAGCTGGATAAATTTATATTATAAAAAACTCCTTTTTTCAACTTTAGTCCGCCTTAGGCGGATCACTTTAGGCACTCTCGGCACTTTTTTTGGTTGCGCTCTGCCGCGCTGCGATCTCTGTGCCCTCTGTGGCTAATTTAAAATATATAAAGCGGGTGAACGATCTATGAAACTCAAAGATTTAGCAGAAAAAATGGGATGGGAGATAGTGGTCCGGAACGCGCCGGTTGAAGCTGAGGTAAAATCCGGGTATGCCTCCGATCTTCTGAGCGATGTTCTGGCGAATTCCATCGAAGGGGACCTGTGGGTGACCCGCCAGACCCATCTTAACATCGTGGCTATCGCGGTAATGCGGGACCTTTCCGGGATCCTGCTGTCCAACGGGGTTAAGCCGGATCAGGAGACCGTGGAGAAAGCCATGGAAAAAATGGTGCCCATCTTCCGCACCAATCTCCCTACCTTCGAGGCCGTGGGTCGCCTTTATCAATTAGGAATTTCAGGAGAGCGGTGAGGGATGCAAGAGCTCTCGATGCATATTCTGGACATTGTCCAGAATTCCCTGGCGGCTGGCGCTACCCAGGTAGAAATCAGGATACGGGAGAATCTCGCGGAAGATATTTTGATGATCGAAGTGCAGGACAACGGCCGGGGAATCCCCCAGGAGGTGTTGTACAGGGTGATGGACCCCTTTTTCACATCGCGGACCACCCGGGAAATCGGATTGGGTCTTTCCCTGTTAAAAGAGGCCACGGAGCGCAGCGGGGGTTGCCTTAAAGTCTGCTCCGAAGAGGGCAGGGGAACGCGGGTAATGGCCCGCTTCCAGTTAGATCATTTTGACCGGGCCCCGTTGGGGGATATGGGAGAAACCGTGGGGGTTATCATCTCGGGCAACCCTGCATTGGATTTATTTTACGAGCATCAGGTCGATGGACAGATATACGTTCTGGATACACGGGGGATGCGTAATATTTTGGGGCCGATCAACCTGGATGATCCTTTGGTTTTGGACTTTGTGCGGCAGGACATTCAGATGGGATTGAAGAAGATAGGAGCAGCCACTTTTCCAAAAGTCATGGAGGTGTTGAGGTGAACGTCGAAGAACTGAAAAGGATCAGGGAAAAATCTCAAAAAGAGATGGACCTGCGTAGCGGCGAGAAGGCCATCAAATTAGTGGTAGGCATGGCCACGTGCGGCATTGCCGCTGGAGCCCGCCCGGTGATGGCGGCAATCAAGGATGAGTTAGCCAGACAGAATGCTAAGAACGTGTCCGTGACCCAGAGCGGCTGCGCCGGGTTCTGCGAGCAAGAGCCGCTGGTGGATGTGTTCCGGCCAGGGGAAACAAAAATAACCTATGGCAAGGTCAATCCCGATAAGGCACGGAAGATCGTGGTGGAACATATCCTGGAGGGGCGAGTGGTAAACGAGTTCGTCTTTGCCCAGGATAAATAAATAATAAATAAATTAAAATTAGCCACAGAGGGCACAGAGATCACAGAGATTTTAAAAGCATACTTAAGAAAAAGGCCGCTTCCGGCTTTGGAGTGGGTACCTCAATATGTTGTGGTATGACAATTTGGCCGAACATCATCAATCCCATTTTATATTCTTTAATAAAATCGTGCGGCTGCGAGAATGGGCCACGCACAGGCTCGTCGGAGCAGCCGCTTACAACTGTTTTTAGACCACTATATATGGGTTCACCCACTCTAAACCCGGAAGGACCAGAAAAAGTAAAAGATAAGTCTCAAAAGTGATCCGCCTTAGGCGGACTAAAGTTGAAGAAAGGAATTTCCTATACAATAAATTTACACCGCAGAGGACGCAGAGAACAAAGAGAAATATATGGTTAAATTCGAAATCCGAAATTCGAATGCCCAAAAGAACAATTCATAATCTTAAGAGGCTTTTGCAAAAGTCTTAAACACCGTCATTCCCGCGAAAGCGGGAATCCAAGGCAGCCTGAAAAATCTGGATTCCGGGTCGCGCTTCGCTTGCCCGGAATGACGATTGAGCACCAGATTTTGAGATTTGCAAGAACCTCTTAAACATCCGTATTTGGGTCATGGTCTATGGTTTGGGGTTTCGTGCTTCGAATTTTTGATTTTTGCGTTCTCGGCGATCTCTGCGGTTCAAGCAATTCTTTAAAATCGTGAAGGAGGAGAGAATAGAATGATGGCGCAAACAATAGAAGGAACTCAGCCTGAGCCTTCAAAAAAATTATTTAGCGAGGAGCTTGATAGGATTATCGCCGAGTATAAAAGGAAACCGGGGGCATTAATTCTGGTTTTGCACAAAGCCCAGAATCTAATAGGCTACCTCCCCCGTGGGGTACAGCGGCGGATTGCCGATGGTTTGAGCATCCCCTTAAGCGATGTGGCCGGTGTGGTTACTTTTTATTCCTTCTTCACCATGGTTCCCAAAGGGCGGCACAGCATCAAAGTCTGCCTGGGGACTTCCTGTTATGTCCGGGGTGGGCAGAAGTTACTGGGAGAGCTTAAGAAGAAGTTAGACATTCCGGTGGGCGGGACTACCGAGGACCGGAGGTTTTCGCTGGAAGTGGTCCGTTGCATCGGAGCCTGCGGGCTTTCCCCGGCCCTGACTGTGGGAGAAGATGTTTTCGGGCGGGTAAAAAATATCAAGCTGGCGGAGATATTGGGAAAATACAATTAAATAAAAAAATCGAATATCGAAATAAGAAACAAGAAAAGATAACAAATAAATTTCGATATTCAGATTTCGTGCTTCGAATTTGTATTCATTTAGGATTTGTCTTTATACAGGAGGTTGTTTCATGGAAATTTGGCGGTCGCATGTTTTAGTTTGTGCTGGAGCCGGATGCGTGTCTTCCGGATGCCGCGAGGTTCGCGATGCCCTGGTCCAGGGGGTTATGGAATTCGGCTTGCAGGGAGAAGTGAAAGTCATCGAGACCGGGTGCGTCGGGTCCTGCGATCTTGGCCCGATCATTGTGGTTTATCCGGAAGGAGTCTTTTACCAGAAAGTCAAGGCAGAGGATGCCCGAGTCATTGCCGAAGAACATTTGTTCAAGGGGCGAGTGGTCGAACGTTTGCTTTACACCGAGCCGGCGACCACCAAGTTAATCCCAACCTTCAAAGAGATAGATTTCTTTAAACTCCAGGAGAAAGTCGTCCTGAGGAACTGCGGGTTGATCGATCCCATAAACATCGAGGAGTACATCGCCCGGGAAGGGTATGAAGGGTTGGCCCAGGCCTTAACCCGCATGAACCCGCAGGAAGTGGTGGCCACGGTTCTGCGCTCCGGCCTTCGGGGAAGGGGAGGAGCGGGTTTCCCTACGGGCATGAAATGGCGGTTTACCCAACAAGCGGAGGGGAACCCCAAGTATGTGGTCTGCAACGCCGATGAGGGAGATCCCGGCGCTTTCATGGACCGGTCTGTACTGGAAGGCGATCCCCACAGCGTTATCGAGGCCATGGCCATTGCGGGTTATGCCATTGGCTCCAGCCAGGGTTACGTTTATGTAAGGGCGGAATATCCTCTGGCCATCGAGCGGTTGAGCCAGGCCATTGAACAAGCCCGGCAATATAAAATTTTGGGAAAGAAGATCTTCGAGACTTCCTTCGATTTCGACCTGGAGATTCGTATCGGGGCCGGAGCGTTTGTCTGCGGCGAAGAGACCGCTTTGATGACTTCCATTGAAGGAAAGCGGGGAGAGCCCAGGCCCCGTCCGCCTTTTCCCGCTGTCGCCGGCCTCTGGAAGAAGCCCACGCTCCTCAACAACGTGGAAACCTATGCCAGCATTCCCCCCATCATCACTAAGGGGGCGGAGTGGTACAGCCAGTTCGGAACGGCAGAGAGTCGGGGAACCAAAGTTTTCGCCCTGGCCGGGGACATCAACAACGCCGGACTGGTGGAGATTCCCATGGGAACAAGCCTGGGAAAGTTGATTTACGATGTAGGAGGCGGGATCCGCGGAGGGAAAAAGTTCAAAGCCGCCCAGATCGGCGGGCCTTCGGGAGGTTGTATCCCCAGGGAGCATCTGAATGTATCCCTGGATTATGAATCCGTAAAAGACGTAGGGGCGATCATGGGGTCAGGCGGTCTGATCGTCATGGACGAGAACACCTGTATGGTTGACCTGGCCCGCTTTTTCATGGATTTTATCCAGGATGAATCATGTGGCAAGTGCCCTCCTTGCCGCATCGGCAGTAAACGCATGCTGGAGATCCTGCTGCGGATCACTAAGGGGCAGGGGCAGCCGGGAGACATCGAACAGCTTACCGAGCTCGGCGAGCGCATCCGTGAATCAGCCCTTTGCGGACTCGGCCAGACAGCCCCCAATCCTGTCCTCTCCACCTTACGGTTTTTCCGTGATGAATACGAAGAGCATATCAAACATAAACATTGCCGGGCCGGAGTTTGCCAGGCAATGTTTGCCGCTCCCTGTCAGAATGCCTGCCCGGCCGACAACAACGCCTGGGGTTATGTAACTCTGATCAGCGAAGGAAAATTCAAAGAAGCTATCGCGGTGATCAAAGAAAGAAACCCATTCCCCCAGACCATGGGGGGGATCTGTTTCCATCCCTGTGAAGCAAAGTGCCGGCGCGAACAGGTGGAGTCTCCTGTGGCCATCTGCGCCTTGAAACGCTTTGCCGCCGAATATGACATGGAATCCACTGATCCCCATGTCCCTGAGGCAGGCTGGAGAAGGGAAGAAAAAGTGGCTATCGTCGGCGCTGGACCAGCCGGCCTTACCGCCGCTTACTTCCTGGCTCTGAAAGGATATCCAACGACGATCTTTGAAGCCCTGCCGGTAACCGGCGGTATGATGGCCGTGGGCATTCCGGAGTATCGGTTGCCCCGCAGGGTGTCGCAGGGCGAGGTCGATGCCATCCTCAAGCTGGGCGTGGAATTGCGGTTAAATTCACCAGTGGCCGATGTGGAAACCCTCAAGGCGCAAGGATACAAAGCTGTTTTCCTGGCCACGGGCGCTCACAAAGGTTTGAAGCTGGGAATTCCCGGTGAACGTCTGAAAGGGATTCTGGATGGAGTCTCTTTCCTTAGGGATGTCAACCTGGGTAAGCCGGTAAAGGTCGGAGAACGCGTGGCCGTGATTGGCGGCGGTAACGTGGCCATCGATGCCGCCCGCACAGCTTTACGGCTGGGGGCCAAAGAAGTGCAGATCTTTTACCGCAGATTGCGCGAGGACATGCCGGCGGCTGATTGGGAAATCAACGAAGCAGAGAAAGAAGGGGTGAAGGTCCATTACCTGGTGGCCCCGGCTCAGATGTGGGGTGGAAACGGCGGAACGGTGAAAAGGATGGAATGCCGGCGGATGGTCCTCGGGGATTTTGACAGGAGCGGACGCAAACGGCCCGTGCCCATAGCCGGTTCCGAGTTTGAGGTAGATGTGGATACGGTGATCGCGGCCATCGGTCAGGTCCCGGATACGGAATGTTTCCGGGGCAACGGGTTCCGGTTTGATTCCAGCGGCGCGTTCCTGGTGGATGCCGAAAATTTGGCCACAGGAACGCCCGGGGTTTTTGCCGGCGGGGATAATGTGCGCGGGCCTGCTTCGGCCGTCGAGGCTATTGCCGACGGGCAGAAAGCGGCCATGGCCATCGACAAATATTTAGGGGGCGATGGATTATTACCCAATGCCTATCGAGACCGCCTTTTGGAGATGAAAGTTTCTTACAACGAGGAAGCCTATGCGGAAGAGCATGCCCGTATCCCCGTGCCCCACATACCTTTAACGGACCGGTATCATAATTTCCGGGAAGTGGAGACGGGATACACAGCCCGCCTCGCCGTGGAAGAAGCCAAACGGTGCCTGCATTGTTACCGCCAAGAATAAAAAAGCGGTAACACTTTAGCTCTTTGAAAAAAGGTGTGTTGTAAGGACCAGGGGATTCCAGGGACCGGGGGCCAGACCGGAACGCTTGGAATCATTAGGCGCTGATTTCTCCGCATATGGGGCGGGCAAGAA
>JASEHN010000078.1 GCA_030018715.1 Thermodesulfobacteriota bacterium
GGGTGAGGGGAGATTTTGGGAAAATATGTCTGGTCAATTATGGACTCATTAGTAAAAGTCCGGACCCAAAGAGTCGTGGGTGAGAATCAGAGTGTTGAGGAAGGCATGGCATAGATGGTTACGAAGGGTAAACTGAAACCGGACAAAAATAGCAAACAAAAAATCAATTGTCCAGATGTTTCAAAACTGGAACCTTGAGGAACGGCACTCCTTCTTCTTTCAGAATTTTCTCTTCATCGGGAAAGGCCACTCCTTTGATATTTCTTTTTTCCGCCTCTCCCAAGTGGATTTTCAGGGCCTCCTTGGCAAAATCCAATCCCACATCCTCAAAATTCTTATTGACATATTCCGTAATAACCTGAAGGGCTTGGTAGGCTTGGTGGGGGTCAATTTTTCCCTCTTTTTTCTCCTCTTTTTTATCACTGTATTTCTTTATGGCAAAGGTGGAGAAGGCCTTTTCAACGTGGTTATCATTACAAACGGGGCAGTGGATGATGCCAAAAGACCTCTTTTCCTCAAAAGAGTCGCTATTCTTGAACCAGGACTCGAATTTGTGCCCGTTGGAACAAATGAGATCAAAAGCGATCATGAGAGAAAGATTCCTCCACCCTACTCAGGGTAAAACTTGCATTCCGGAAACGATTATTATCTAATAAATTAAAATTAGCCACAGAGGGCACAGAGATCACAGAGTTTTAAACCAATGATTAAGAAAAAGTAAAGAATAAGTGTTAAAAGTCTAAAGTGATCCGCCTAAGGCGGACTAAAGGTGAAAAAAGGATTTTCCTATACACTCAAGTTAAGTGCCTAAAGTGTCTAAAGTGAGCTAAAGTGCCTAAAGTTAAAAAAGGAAATTCCTATGCAATTAAGTTAACACATGCTTATGAGTTTGGCAAACCATATTATCGCCTTTTAATGGGTGCCACCCCCCAGTTTTTAGTTAGGGCCCAGGCTCTGGCCCAGGGGCGCTTCGCCCTGTACACCATGCGGTGCAGGGCTTCGTTCGGAACAATAAGGTGGTAATCCTTCCATAGAAGGGGGCGGCTTCCAGGGAAAGCCTTTTCATTAAATACCCGATGATGCCACATATCAACATGATAACCACGTCTGTGGTGCTGTTGTTGATGGAATAGGACCCCACCAGGCAGAAGAGGATGATGACTGGAAATAGATCGGAATAGGGAATTTTTAAGAGCTGCACCCACATGCCGATCAGGGGCAGGTTCTGGAGAAGGAGCATGGCGTTTCTCACATACATGCTGGCCACCACGCCCCAGAAGAGGTTTGGATGCTGGGCAAGGAGCAGCGGCCCCGACGTCAAACCATGGATAATCAGAGCTCCCAGGAGCATGACCATAACCACATTGGAGGGAATGCCCAGGGTAAGCAGAGGGATGAAAGCCCCCTGGGCTGCGGAATTATTGGCAGGTCATCACGGCAAAACTGATCCAGACCAGATCGTTAATGAAAAAGGTTTTTTTCAAGAATTAGCTCTCAATATAAATTGCAGGATATTTGTGAGACAAAGACTATCGCAATTTCTATTTTTTTTGCGAGCCTAATTTTTGTACTATATCCTCTCGATTTGCTCAGAATCCTGGCGGAAAAAATTATCATAGTCATCGGCATTTAAGTAAAGCAGAGACATATCAATTTTTTCCATGGTCGCCTGGAAATCCGAATCCTCCACGGATTTCTTGAAGGCATCATGTATCTTGACCACGATCGGTTTGGGGATCCCTCTGGGACCGATAATCCTGATCTTCAATTTTTCTTGAAGATTTCGGTGAAATCAAAAAGGAAGGATAAAGAATTAGGGACATAAAAGGAGGCTTGATCGCATAGGCTTTTATCCTCCATCGAGTAAGGCGTATAAATCTACTTTATCTCCTGGCGACAAAACCAGGTTTTTCTTTGCGCCTTCACCATTTACCGCCATAATGCCCAATTGATCGATATTTTTTGAAAGAACCGTCTGCGCTAGCTCTCCCAGGGTTATACCTCTGGGCAGTTCAATTTTAAAAGGTCTCCCGAGTTCATACCCTTCTACGAGCTCTCGAGAGGGTATGAAAGATCGAACCATTACGATAATTATATCCTGGTTTTTTATCATGTCTTTTTTGGGGGAAAATTTAGATATGCGAGAGCCCAGGTGATATCTAACTCAACCAGCCTGGCCCTTGTAGGTATCCCCTGTTCATCCCAACCCATCATCTGGAAATAAAGTTTTTGCGCCTCAGATAATTTGCCGGGATCTACCGTGACTCCTTTCAAATTTCCTCCTCTCTGAGAGACACCGAAACGCCGCGGCAGAGCATCTTCGGCAGGGGTGAATCCTTCACGAACATTAAAGATTTTAGCCAGGGTGATTCCCCGTTCAACCGTTTTCATTAGTCGCCAGTAGCTCATGGGCCAGCCGGTTACTGCCTCTACGGCATTCAAGATTTGTTTTGAACTGTAAGGAACCAATACGCACAGGCCAAGATAATTGGGCAAATGCCTCCAGAGGCCGAACTGATAAACCAAACGCGCTTTTCGTGGACTCAGTTCAATACTGGGTATGGATTCATTCACATCGATGGCCGCCCATTCCTCAAATTGTGGTCCTTTTTCCAATAAAGTATCATGGACACCCGAACAATGATCTGCTCCTGCGGGATGGACACTGTAGTGGAGACCCATTCCCTGTTTTAGACGGGGATCATGCATGGGAACTTCCAATCCTTTCACATTGATCGCCAATTCCTCGGATCCCCGCCCGATCTGCTTTGCTGCCAGCCTGGAGCCTTCGGAAAGCAAAGCCCCCAACCCTTGCTTTTGAACTATCTGTTCTAACATTTTCAGCATGGCCTCCCCATTGCCAAAGCGCAATTCAATACCGTCCGTATCCTTTATATTCAGGAGCCCTTTTTCAAAACATTCCA
This sequence comes from Thermodesulfobacteriota bacterium, assembly GCA_030018715.1. Classification (GTDB taxonomy): domain Bacteria; phylum Desulfobacterota; class SM23-61; order SM23-61; family SM23-61; genus JAHJQK01. The sequence continues at coordinate 2,925 of JASEHN010000078.1, forward strand.
TGGCAAAAGAAATCGTAGCGCCTGCCGATATGGTGTCGATCCCGTTCCGATTGCAGATCTCATGGGCTTTGCAGATAGCTTTAGGATCCGAGATCCCGCAATTTGAGCCAAAAGAGGCCAGCGTTTCATATTCCGGACCTCCGTAAATCGGATCTACAAAATATGGGCTACCAACTGTAACTCTTTTTTTACAGCGGATGGGACAGGCATAGCATCCGTACATTTCTACGCGGAATTGATCGCAGACTGCCTGCGCCGTTATTTTTTCTACAGCCGCAAATCCGCCGTCTTGAAAATTGAAGGTGGGCAGATTTCCTGCCAGACTGTAACCCTCCATCATGTGACCAGTCCCGTACTTCCAAACTGCAGCTTTTTCCTTAAAATTTTGGGCCATCCAGCGGCCGAGATCGGCAATGATTTTCTGGTCGGCCATCTGGGGAGTGTTTCGGCCGCGGACGGCGATGGCTTTTAATTTTTTAGAGCCCATCACAGCTCCCATACCGGTTCGCCCGGCCGCGTGAGTGATATCGTTTAGAATGCAAGCAAAGCGAATTAATTTTTCTCCTGCAGGGCCGATGATGGCTGTGCGGATATGCTTATCTCCAAGCTCTTTTTGAATGGCCAAGTGAGCGGGGGCTACCTCTGTACCCCATATGTGGCTGGCATCGCGCAGCTCAGCTTGGCCGTCCTTTATCCACAAAAAAACAGGGGTGTTGGAATTTCCAGAGACAATAATCGCATCGAATCCGGCTCTTTTTAGTTCAGCACCCCAGAAGCCTCCGGCCTCTGCCTCTCCGAAAGCGAAAGTTAAGGGGGATTTAGCCCCAACGCTATTCCGGCCAGAACCGGGAAAGGGCATTCCTGTCAATGGACCCAAGGCAAAAACTAATTTGTTATCCGGCCCTAAGGGATCCATTTTTGCGGACATTTCTTGTAATAGAGTCGGTGCGATAAAACCCCTTCCACCAAGGTACCGCTGGTAGTAATCTGTGGGAGGCTCCTCAACCGATATTTTACGTTCATTCAAGTTTATCCGGAGAATGCGCCCATTGTAACCGACTACAGTTTTGTTTTCCATGTCCATGAAATCTCCTGATATAAGAATATTTTTTTATCAGACCCTTTGACTAACCAAGAGAAGTAAAGAATTTCAATCTTTTATCCCATAAACATGCGGTAATTCATCATGCTTTTATCGAGCAAAATTTTTCCGATGGGCAGAGGGATCAGTGTATACTCTCTCGTCTTTTCTCCCCTTTCTGCATATCGGGTTAATGGCCCAGAGGTTGAAGATTTAATCCTATCCCGGCTCTGCATAACAAATGACAAAATGAATTTAAATATTGATTTTTCCTTCAGCCTCTTCGTTCGAACCTCCTTTCATGCCCCTCATTCTTTATCCTTCTTTTGTGAGGTCATCGAAAGCTTCGAGAAAAATTAAAAATCAGGTTTGGGCAGCAAGAATCCATTTTTTAGCATCTTTGATTCTGGCAGGTCAAGCAAGTCACCCTTTTCCATGGTGATTTTGGCGGGCTTTTTGGAAGGTTTCCTGGAGGGTATACCGGGTCCACACCTTAACCATCTCTCTTCGATATTGTGCGGTTGCCCGTTGATCCGAAATTGGCCGGGATTCTTCTGCTGCCAATTGGGCGGCTTCTTCAAACAGTTCTTCCCTAGGATCCTGTCCAACAAGCATATCTTCTGCACGCCGTACCCTGTTAGGAGTTGGAGCAACACCCCCCAAAACGATCCGGACCTCTTGTAATTTATGATTTCTATCCAAGGTAAGTCGCGTTGCTACACCCACAATGGATATATCCACTTCCCCGCGAATGGCATATTTTTTATATGTTCCTCCACTATGGGATGAGGGGGCTGGCAGCTTAAACTCCGTTAATATTTCTCCCTTTTGAAGAACGGTCTCGCCAGGACCGGTAAAAAAATCCTCAAGGACTAAATGCCGCTCGCCATGTGGTCCAACGATTTGGACTTCGGCCCCCAAGGCAATCAAGGCTGGCACAGTATCGGCAGAGGGAGAAGCATTGCATGAGTTGCCGCCCAGAGTGGCCACATTGCGGACCTGGATGGAGGAAACGCACCCAGCTCCCTGGCGGACTAAATCAAATTCATTGGCCAAGAGATTAGAGCTTTCGACTTCCTGTAAGGTTTTCATAGCGCCAATCTCCAGACTTCCATCGCTCTTCCGCTCCAGCTTTTTTAGCTCATCTATAACCCCGAGGCTGATGACGGCCTGCGGTCTTATATGACGGAGGCGCAGCTTGACCAGCAAATCAGTACCCCCAGCTAAAAGGGAGGCCTCTTGGCCGAAATGGGTTAGCATCTCGATGCATTCGCCAATGGTGGTGGGTTCGTAAAAATCAAATCTCATCCGTTTCCTCTCCAGCGAGTCGAAAGCTTTTATAGGGGATTTGATTTCTGTGCCAGCTTGTCCCTCGCCGCTTCGACGGCCTCCACAATTTTTACATACCCAGTGCAGCGACAGATGTTTCCTTGGAGGCCACTTCGGATTTCTTCTTCTGTGGCATCAGGCTTTTCATCCAAAAGGGCCTTGGCGGACATGATCATCCCCGGTGTGCAAAAACCACACTGGACCGCAAAATGGTCGATGAAGGCCTGCTGCAATGGATGCAAATTCTCTCCGCTGCCCAATCCTTCGATGGTTAGAATTTTCTTCCCCTTAGCCTGTGGTACCAACATTAAGCAACCTTTAATCGCTTTACCGTCTATGACCACGGTGCAAGCCCCGCAATTTCCATCATCGCAGCCCATTTTGGCTCCCGTGAGGTGCAGTTCCTCTCTGAGCACTTCTAGAAGAGTTCTCCATGGTTCCACAAATACTTCGTAAATTTTTCCGTTCACATTCAGTTCTTTTCTCTGTTTCATCCGCAGGGCCCTGTATTTGTTTTAATTGTGTAAGAAATCCTGGTCATTTTTCTCCTTTTCTTTTATTCGCCGGAGTACTCGCTCGGCAGAGAGGGGCAGGTCTTTGATTCTTATCCCAATGGCATTGTAAACAGCGTTGGCAATTGCGGGAGCTACTGCAATCATGGTTCCCTCGCCAATTCCTTTCGCCCCCCAGGGACCTTCTGGCAGAGGATCAGGAGAAAAGATTGCTTTGACATTACGGCGCAAGGGCATTTCTCTGAAAGTGGGGATTCGATAGTCTCCATAACTGCAGTTGGTCATAAGACCATTTTCATAGATGTATTCTTCCATGATGGAAGCTCCGATGGCCATGCCAAACCCCCCTTCAATTTGCCCCTCGCACATTTTGGGGTTGATGGGGAACCCCATGTCAGCAGCGAACACCCCCTGGAGAATTTTGATTTCGCCCGTTTCAATGTTGACCACCAACTCGACACCACAGGCATTGTATTGATACCAATTCCACATTTTTGGAGTCAAACCGGTTTGTGGATCCCAGGGGATTGCCGGGGTGGGAGCAAAAACTCCCCTGCCCCGGACTGGCGTTCCCTTTTTAAGGCTCGCCCCCCCTTGGGGAGTAAATATGGAAAAGGGTTCAAATAAATCGGCCAGGGCCATACCTGGCGATCCCTTCACTATTATTTTTCCGTTCACCAGCGCAAGGTCATCCAGAGGTGCTTCCATCTTTTGCGTTGCAGCCTGCAGGATCTGCCGCATAGCGTCCTGGCAAGCCATCCGTAAAGCATTGCCGGTGTTGTAAGTGGTGAAACTGGATGCTGAAAAGGTATCATAGGGAGTAATCGCGGTATCCCCGCGCCTGACTCTGACCTGACCCATGGGGATCCGGAACTCCTCGGCGGCAATCTGGGCCATAACCGTTTCAGACCCCATCCCCTGTTCGTCCGCGCTATATAGAACTTCTACCGTACCATCTTCATGGACCAGGACCTCGGCTTCCGAATGCCCCCGAGGCGTATTTTGTTTTCCCCCCATGGCCACCCCTTTCCCTTTCCTCCATGGGCCCGGCTCCTGAACACAAGGTTCTTCAAGTTTTATTTCTTGGGCAACTTTTTCGAGACAATCCATTACGCCGATGCTTTCAATGATCTCCCCATAAGCATTCTTCTCCCCCCGGCGCAAAACATTTTTTCGTCGAAGCTCTATGGGACTCATGCCCAGATTCTCGGCAAGCATATCCATCTGGCACTCAACGGCCCAGGCTACCTGAGGGGTCCCCAGGCCACGATAAGCCCCCGCCCAGGGAGTGTTGGTATTGACGCCATAGGAATCCATGAAAAAGTTCGCGATGCGGTAGACGCAGACCGCTCCGGAGGCGGCCATCCGCCCATCCTGGATGGCCGCATAGGAAGCACCGTTGTCCACAATGATTTTCATCTGCTGGGCCACGATGGTTCCGTCCTTCTTGGCTCCGGTCTTTATGTAGGTGACCACGGGAAGGCGCGTGGAGGCGGCCAGATACATTTCCTGGCGGGAATAGGTAAACTGAACAGTTCCCCGGGCTTTCAGGGCCAGCAGGGTGGCCAAAGGCTCAACATAATGGCGCAGCCGGCTTCCAAAGCTTCCCCCTTGATAGGGATTGATCACGCGCACTTTGCCAACGGCGAGCCCGAATAAATCGCTGATAAGCCCCTTGATTACATAGACCCCTTGGCCATTTGTCCAGGTGATAATTCCACCGTCTGACTCGGCCCGGACAATACAAGAGGCTGGCTCCAATTGAGAGTGGCTGATTCTGGATGTAGAAAAACGATTCTCCAAAATAATGTCTGCCTCCGCAAAACCTTTTTCCACATCTCCGGCTCGGAGTTTAAAATGGCCCGTAACATTCGGAGCTTCCGGAGTGAATTGGGGACTTCCACGGTACTGCCCCAACAGCCGGTCGACAATGGCTGGCGGATTCGGCTGCATTGCTTCTTCGGCATCGAAGACGGCGGGAAGCTTCTCGTATTCCACTTGAATCAGCTCAATGGCTTCTTGGGCAATTTCTGGGGATTCGGCCGCCACCGCGGCGACTCCTTCCCCGGCCCAGATCACTTCTTCCAAAGCCAGGATTCGTGGGGCGCGGAAGGAAACCTTTTCTGGACAATCCTTGCCGGTCACCACCGCCCGTACCCCGGGCAGTTTTCCCGCTTGGGAGGTATCGAGTTTGACGATCCGGGCATGGGCATGGGGACTGCGCAGGACTTTGATATGGAAGAGCCCCGGAAAGTTGCGTTGCAGGTCGGCTGTGAACTGGGCCCTTCCCAGAACTTTGTCGAGGGCATCCACCCGGGGAACGCTTTTCCCTACGACTGAAGTAGGAGTAGGAAATTTATTTGAAGACATCGGAGAACTCCTGCCGTCCAAGCTCTCTTGGTTGGCACTTTCGGACCGGCTAAATCATTGCATCATGGGGTTACGCCTAACGATAACGTTCCACCTTTCCGAGGAGAAAGTTGTAGATCCGTTCCACCGCCCTCTGCTGGATCATCGGACCGGAACTTTCCTGGCCGATATCCACAGGGAAGCGGTCCAGGAAACTGATCCGCTGCCTACACTCCTCCAGGCTCCATCCCTTGGCCATCCCCACCGCCACGGCGGTCACCCATTCCCGGATAAAGGCGCTCTGTTTCGGAATGTAATCTTTATTACAGATGGGGCCATGGCCGGGAACAATATAATCAACGTCGAGGGTTCTTAGAAAATCGAGTGACCACAGCCAGGCGTCGGGGTCGGCAGCATGAAACCAAGTCTGGCATTCGCAGAATATGGTGTCGCCAACGAATACAACTTTCTCCTTGGGTATATAGACGGCGATTTGCCCCCTCGTGTGCCCGGGGGTATGGATCAGTTCAAAGATCTGATCTCCCACCCGGAGGGTCATGCGATGGCTGAAAAGGATAGTAGGAGGATTTAAATGAAAATCTTTTTCCGGAGGCATCAAGGCCATCCCTTCTGGGTCATCCTTCTTGACGACTTCTACGCTGTAAGAATAGGGGGTCCCAGCAGATACGGTCCCAAAGTCCTTTAAAATGAGTTCGTGGCCGATGACCGGGCACACGCCAGCAAGGAAAATGTTTCCGAAGATATGGTCGATATGGTGCTCGGTGTTGATCAAGAACCGAATGGGCCCTTTCTTCAATGCTTCCTCACGCATCGCTACGGCTTTCGTTGGCAGTTGGGGGGTATCGATAATGACCACGCCATCCGCGGTCACCACATACCCCGGATTGCAGCCTCTTATATCTGTGGCCGCATATACGTTCTTTGTGACCTGCTCCATGAATCCTCCTGTTCTTACAATTCTTTTTCGTTCATTCTGTTCTTTTCACTACTTGGTTGCGAATCGCGCCAATTCCCTCGATCTCTAATTCCAAGACATCGCCTGGCTGCAGCCAGCGCCCGATTGTATCTTGCGCAGTCCCATGAGGGGATGTTCCCGAAGCGATAAAATCCCCAGGGTAGAGATATTCTTCTTCCGAGATCCGCGCGATAATTTTCGGAAACTTGTGATACATGTCTTGGGAATTATCCTCGGCATATACATTTCCATTGACCCGGACAATCATCTTCAGATTGTTATAATCCAGCTCATCAGGGGTTACCAAACAGGGCCCCATGATGCTCCCATGTTCAAAGTTCTTTCCCTTGGCTGGCCCCAGGCGTATCCCCCTTCCTCAAACTGGTAGCAAAAATTAATACCAGGTTAACGAAAAATTTAACGCATTAGATTAGGGACCAAAAGGCTGATTTGTGGATAGAAAAAAAGAATAAAAGTGATGATGATATCCATGATAACAAAGGGCATGATCCCCCGGAAAATATCCTCAGTGGGAACCGTGGGGACGACCGATTTAATCAT
>JASEHN010000001.1 GCA_030018715.1 Thermodesulfobacteriota bacterium
GTGCCCGCCAGAAAGGGACCATCCCGCGGCTGCAAATCAGCATGAACCCGGCGGATGAAGACCATTGGACTTACCCGGAACTCATCGAGGCCCCAGAAGTCCTCCCAGAATTCCCCCTTATCACCAAGAAGGTGTGGTTCATGAAGTATGGCGAGAACAAACACCTCACTGAGGTGGCCCGCCAAACGGTAAAGGTGGCCTACAAGGACGATCCGGCTGCCTACACCCGGTATGTGGAGGGGAAGTTCGCGTCGGTGTACCGGGGGAAGAAGGTCACCCCGGAATACAACCCCCTGATTCACCTGGCCCCGGATCCTTTGGAACCGGCTTGGGGGCTGGTGTCCTTTCGTTATTTTGATGGTTGGCACAACCCTTCCTGTGGCTTGGGGCAGATTACCACCACGGGCCGCTTGGTTTTTTTGGAAACCGTGCGCCTGGAAGGCTCGGACATCCGCACCCTCATCGAAACCCAGGTGATCCCCTTGCTGAATAGTCCCAGATGGAAGGGTAAAGCCAAGGCGTGGCGGGACGTGGGCGACTTCTCCATGAAGCAGCCGGACCAGAGCAACAAGCAGGAGAACGCCGCCCGGGTGGTGGAAGACGCCTTCGGGACCATCTTCGAGCCGGGGCCGCCCCGGTGGGAGATTATGAAGCTGGGGATCAAGCGGGCGCTCAACATGAACATCATGGGGTTGCCGGCCATAGTGGTCTGCCCCACCAATAAGCTGCTCCACAAAGGTCTGTCCGGGGGCTGGCACTATAAGGTGGACAACTCCGGCAACATCGTCTCCACCCTCCCGGAGAAAAAAAACGAAGCTTCCCACATCTGCGACGGCTGGGCCAACGCGGTCAACGTCCTTTTGCCCACCCGGTCCATGGGGGTCAACAAGGACGGCTATCGCAAACAGGCCCAGGCGGCCAAGAGGCGGGTGGAGAGCTACGCCACAGGAGCGATGCGATGAAGGTGGAGACTTCGGGTTATGGCGGCTGGGCCCCCATGAAATTTTTCGACGGCAAGGCGCCGGATGGGTCCATGAAGGGCACGGAAGGGTTCCGGAACGTGGTCAACGGCCAGGAGGTGCGGCCAGAGAAGGGATGGAATGATTCCCCTCCATATCCTACTGGTGATTTAGCCTCAACGCGCCACGCCTCAGATAAATATCGTGAAGGTTGGGAGCGGATATGGGGATCGGCCAACCAAGCCAGCGAGAATTAATGTGTCTGGAGCGCCTCCGTATCTGGGAGTCGCTGATCCCTTTAATGGCCCTGTTTGAAGACGATGAAGAAGAAATGAGGCCCAAAAGGGAGTATCGTCGCCGGTACAACCACAGGGAGATGACCCCCGCGGTGCCCCGGGCGCACGGCTACATCTGAGGGAGGGAAACCAAATGCCCGCAGAGAGCAAGAAGCAGCGCAAGGCGGCGGGGATAGCCACGGCTATCCAGGAAGGCAAGATGAAGTCCAAGCCAAGGACGGCTTCGGCAGAAATGGCACAGATGGCGCCAAGCAGCCTGAGGGATTTTGCCACCACGCCTGAGAAGGCTTTGCCTCCGGTTGCGGCGGCAAAGAAACCGGCGGGCGGTATGGGGCCCACCAGGGTCACCAAGACCGGGGTCATAAACAAGAAGGCGTTCTGACGTGAGGACCTTAAGGCCGTCTTATCTGCCCCTGATTATCGTGCTGGCGGTGGCCGCGGCCCTTTGGGGTCTGGTGTGGTGGTTCAGATGAAGAAGGCGTTCCCGAAATAGCTATGGCCAGTTTCTTAGAAGACCCCCGCATCGAAGTGCGGAGCCGGGTGGCGGAGATCAACCGCGTCCAGTTCGATGAGCAGGAGACCGCGGAGCGGGAGAAAGCCGCCCAAGCCTATGGCCGGGAGGACGAGGCCCATTTCGTCAGCTTCCTGGACGATTGCGTCAAGACCTCCGTGGAGGCCATGGCCAAAATCCGGCTCAATCAGCAAGAGTGCTGGGATGTCTTCAATGAAGAAGAGCCCCCCTCCTATCGACTCAAGGAGTCCTGGCAATCGCGGGTGGTGGTGCCCAAGCCGTATAGTTCCTGCCAGTTCGCCCAGGCTGTCGTGCGGAAGGCCTTCGATGCGGAGTTTCTGTCCATCGAAAACGAGCAGGATGACGAAGCCGCACATTTTTGGCAGAAACTCATGAGCCTGATGCTCTCCCGGACCTACTCCAACTTCCCCATTAACTTCACCGATGCCACCGGGATGAGTTTCGCCGTCGGGCAGTCCATGGAGATGATCCCGACCTACCGCCCGGGTAAGGGGCTCCGGTACATTCTGACGGAGCCCTGGAAGATTCACCGGGACCCGGATTCTATCAGCCGGCAGCCGCAGTCGGGGATGTATTGGGTTCACCAGGAGTACCTGGACTACTACCTGCTGAAGGACGGAGAGAAAAACGGCCTGTACCAGAACGTCCCGGATATGGGGCCGGGGGGCAGCTATGGGAACTCGAAATCTAACCCGAATCTCACCAAAGAGGAAATTGCCCGGCGCCGGGAGATGATGTGGAACCGTTCCCGGTATAGGGCCATGGCGCTGACCTCGGAGTTCTGGGGCACCGTATTGGACAAGCGGGGGGAACTGCTGCTCCCCAACGCCACCTTCACGGTGACTGGCGACAAGGTGATCCGCCTCCCCAAGGTCAGCCCCTATCCCACCTTGAGGTGGCCGGGAGTCGGCTTCAGCGCCCTGCCCCACCTGCTGCGGTTTGATGGCCGGGCCCTGATCCAGGGGATCAAGAGCCTCTGGTACTTCATGAACAACCTTTTCTGTCTGCACGCCGACAACCTGAACTGGATCGTCAACCCGACCTGGGAACTGGACGTATCGGCCTTGGTGGACCAGGCAGATGTGGACCTTTATCCCGGCAAAGGATACCTCACCCGGGGGACGGTCTCGGGCCAGCAGGCTTATCGGGTGGGGGAGCGTCGGTCCCAGACCGGGGACATCCTGGCCAACATGAATTTCGCCGACCAAAGGTTCCAGGAAGGCGTGATGATGAACAAGGAGACAATGGGCCTCCCGGGGTATCGGGCCGAAGTGACCAAGGGCGAGGCGGTCCAGAACCTGGAACAGAGCATGACCGTGGTGGGGCTCATTGGGAGAAACTTGGAGGATGGGGCTCTTAACGCCATCCAGGCAGGGGCGGAGACGGTGGTTATCAACATCACCTATGCAGAACTGGCCATGCTCATGGGTCGGGAGGTGGCCGATAAATATGTGGACAGAGAGTCTCCCACCGGCCTACGGCTGCCCCAGCTTAACAGCGGCAGCTTTAAGGTTTCGGGGATTTCGGCCCTAATGAAGGACATGGAGATCATTCGGGGCATCCGGGACGTGATGCTACCCATGTTCAAGGGAGAATTCGGGAACATTTTCGCCCCGTATTTTAAGCCCTACCAACTCATCCGGTCGGTGGAGAAGCGCCTCAATCTGCGGGACGAGGGCATCGTGGTGGATGAGACTACGGCGAAGAGGGTTGACCAGGCCCAGCAGGTGCAGCAGGAAGCTGCCATCCAGACCCAGCAAGCGGCGGCGGCGGCGGCGGCGGCCCTGGCCGAAATGAAGACCGTGGCAGAAGAGGCCAAGGCCGAAATGAACCGGGCCAAGGCCGAAGAACACCGGGGCAAGGGGATTCTGGCCCAAGCTAAGGCGGTGGAAGTCATGAGTCCTGAACCGGAGCCCCAGGGGTCGGCACAATGAGCCATCAAATTATGGGCGGCGGGGGCATTGATGTGGATATGGTCACCGGCAGGCCTCAGCCCAAGACTCCGGAGACCAGAGCCGCGGCAGCCAAAAACTATTATCGAGAGACGGTACAGGAGACTCTGGCGCTGTCCGCCGAACTTCGCGGTAGTCCTGTTCTCAAAGTATTGTTGGACCAATATCAGGCTCGACTGGTTTTTCTAGCCTCTCAGGACCCTGAGTGTAGGGCCCTGGAGGGCATTGTCAGGACCATACGCCACAGGCTGGAAGTGGCCCCTCTGGAGGCGGAGAAACTTGTACGTCGGGTGATGGGGCCGCAGTTGGCACAATTTATCGAGGAAACTGAGGAAGAGGCAGTAGAGGCCGCCCCGGAAGGGATTCCGGCCGAATAAATAAAAAGCAGGGGTTCTCTCAATCGTCGGCCAACGGCTGAGAGACGTAAGCATTAAAGAGGGGCTGATAGGAGCCTATCCTTCTATCAGTCCCTCTTTTTTGGCCCCGTGGCGGCCCTTGACCGGATTCCCGCCACCGAAAGGAGAAGGACCATGGCAGGCGAAGCGGAAGCTGGAAAAGAAAACCTGACGGATTCCCAGGCATTGGCCTCTGAAGAACTCAAGGGGCCGGAGGATGAAGGGTCTTTAGCTAGCATTATGGAGCAGACCCCGCGGCCGGTGTTTACCGGCCATCCGGCTTTGGGGGAGGCAGAAGGAGAAGCTGGCCCGGAAGGTGGCGATGAGGGTGGCAAGCCCCCGGAACCTCCTGAGCCTCCCAAACCTCCGGAGAAGAAATACAAGTCTTGGGAGGAAGCTGAGGCCGGGGCTCGGGAGCACCAGTCCGCGTTTACCAAAAAAGCGGAAGAGGCGGCCCGGGAGAAAGAGGCCCGGGAAGCGGCGGAACGCGAACGGGACGAAATCAAGCAGAAGCTGACCGCCAAACCGCCGGAGACGCCTGCTGAAGAAACCAGAACTCCGGAAGAACTGGAGGCCGAACAGGAGGCCCGCATCGAGGGTGCCCTGGATGAGATCGGTCAACTGGACGAGTTCGACCCGGAATACAAGAAAAAGGTGGCCCGGTCCTGGCGCAAGGCCGGAATCGGGGGGGCAGGACAGCCTACCACCCCCAGCGGCCAGGTCCTGGACGAACTTATCAACAAGCGGGTGGAGGAACGGTTTAAGGCCAGGGAAACCGAGAAAGAGGCCGAAAACCAAGAATCTCGCATCCGCACCAGAGCCGGAGAAATGGCGGGCAAGGCTGGCTTGAACATGGAAGAGGGATCGGCAGACCACACCCTCTTCTGGGCGACGGTCAGCAAAATGCCCCAGGATTTGGACGCCAAACCCTTTGAGGAACAGGTGCAATGGACCGCGAACGAGGTCCGGCGCCTCAAGGGGGAGGTCGTGCAGAGCAAAGCAGAGATGGACGCGAAGGCCCGGGAAATTCAGGTCAACAATACGGTTCTGGAGAGGGGCAGCACCAGGCCCAAGAAGAAGGAAGTCCCGGAACCCTACACTCTCGGGTCCATCATGACCAAGCATCAGGAATCACGACGAATTTAAGGGAGGTTGAGCAATGCAAGCTCATAACTGGACGTTTGACGCAGCCCTCGGGATCTACAAGAACCACCAGTTGAGCAAAAAGCTCCTGGAGGTTTCCGCCGGGGAGTGCAAGATACTCCCCTTCACCAGCGACCACGGCATCGCCTTCAAGCGCAACGCGGGCGAGATGGTCAACATCATGCACATCAACCGCCTGCCCAACTCCGGTTCTTCCCGCCTGGAAGAAGATACCCGGATCCCCATCCGGAAGCTCTCCTGGGGTAACCGGCAGATCAAGGTGGTGGAGTTCGGGGAAGGGGTGGAATACACCCACCTGATGGAGATGCTGGCGGTCTTCAAGCCCAGCAATTCCCTCCAGAAGGCCCTCAAGACCCAAATGGAGGAGGCCCTGGACACCGAAGGGGCCAGGGCCTTCATGGACGCCACCGCGGTCAAACTCGTCTATACCCCCACCAGCCTCACCGGGGGCTCCTGGGGTGTGGCGGGCCTGCCCTTGGCCGTAGCCAGCGCGCCTCTGTCCTTCGACCACTGCGTCGCCGTCGGCGATTACATGCGGGACATCATCCATTGTCAGCCCTATGAGGGCGACAACTACGTGGGTCTGTCCTGCAACCGGAACCTGCGGAGCCTGAAGCAGGACCGGTACTGGCAACAGTGGCACCAGTATCTCCAGAAGGGCGATTTCGTCTTCAGGGGCGAAATGGGCATGACCGAGCGCATCCGGTGGGTGGAAATCAACCGGGCTCTGGCTTTCTCCAACACGGCCGGCACCTCGACGGTTATGGGCGAAGCCGTGGTCTTCGGTGACGAGGCGATAGCCCGCCTGGAGGCCGAGACCCCGCACCTGCGCCTGGACCCCAACTACCAGAGCGACTTTGGCCGCACCCAGGCCGCGGCCTGGTATGGGATTTTGGGTTTCGGCTCCGTCTGGGACGTGGCCGACGACGGCAAGGCCAAGATCGTCCGCATCGACTCCCTGTAAGTCGGTGCTCAAGGAACTAGGAGGTAAGGGAACATGGGACAGTATGGCAGTTACGAGAAGACGGTCTTTGACGCGGCGGTAGGTGATGCTTCCCTGGCTACGGCCATTGTCCTGGAAGCGGCAGTCGGCGCCATCCTCACCAAGACCATGAATGAGCCCTTTGTGGTGAGCCGGTTCGGTTACCGGCCCACCGTGGCCTTCAACTACGACACCCTGATCACCGAAGGGGTGCTGACCATCTACCGCTACCCGGTGGTGGACGGCACCGGCAAGGTGGCTCTGGCCACCATTGCCCTGAAGGACGCGGCCCCGGTGAACGATGTTTACTACGTGGACGTGCCCAACCCCATCGCCGCTACCCGGAAAAAGGGCAAGGCCGAGATCGACGCGGGCGAATTGGTGGTCATCGAGATCACTACCCAGGCCAATGGCGGCACGGAAGTGGGTGATTTTCAGCCCTTCTTCTGCGGTCATCCCAAGGCGGAGACCGCGGCCAACCAGAGCAAGATGCACAACCTCACCCCGTAACCCAGGGGCCCCGGACTTCGGACCGGGGCCTTCTTTGAAGGAGACCTGACTATGGCTGATTTAGCTGCAACCGATGTCACCGTAACCTTGTCCCCACAGGACAAAGATTTCCTTGGGGCCAAAAGGGTCAGTTATCCCAGCATCGCCTTTGGAGGCGCTGGCAAGACCTATGGGGCCGTTAACGGTATTCCCATGCCGGCCATTGGCAAATTCGGAATGAACAAGGAAATCAAGCGGGTCTTTGTGATGCAGCCGGGCAACGGCTACGAATACAGGTGGGACCGGGCCAACCACAAACTGCGGATTTTCCAGGCGGCCCCCACAGGGAGTGTAGCGGCTCCGACATTCACTGGTTCAGCTTTGGGAGCGCATGTCCATGACCTACTGATCAAAGGCGGAATCACCGCGGATGAAAACCTGGGGCTGCTGGCCTCTGGCCCGACTCTGGGCAAATCGGAGGCCGCCGACCGGATCGTGGCTGGTGCGAATTATGCCACCAAGGGTGGGGTTGCGTCTATTACCGGTGGCGTTCCTGCGGGGACCAATTCTGCTCCTGTTTTCACCGGGGCTGCTGCACCTTTGGCGGAAGCGCCCAGCAGCCACGCACCCGCGGCCACCAGCATCGAACTGATGGTGGTGGGCGAATAACTCAGAAAGGACAGGAACCTTTATGGCACAGAAAATCTACACCAAAAAGTTCGGCGAGATCGAGGTGGAACGGTCCTGGACCGACGGACCCCACCATATCGCCAAACTGACCAATGGGGCCTACTGCCACATCACCGGCCTGCCCATCTACAACAAGTCGGAACTCGCGGCGGTGCTCACCGGGGCCGACCTGGAAGATGCACTCAACTGGTTTGACCACCGCCATGAAGCCGAAGAAGGACCGCCCCGGCGCATCATGTTCGAGGCGGACGGCACCCCCGTCTTTGAGGACGGCTCCCCGGTGGAGAACTCCGCGGACCTGATCCAGAGCCTCAAACCGGGTCCGGTGTTGGATGCCGCGCTCCAGGCCTTTTATAAGAAACAGGAGGCCAAAAAAACGGCGGGAAAACTGGCCCAGACCCCGGCAGGGGACGCGGCGCACCGGGTGGCGGGCAAGAAGTCTCCCCCTTCCGAGAAGTCGGGGATGAAAAAGCCGGCGGGGAAGCAGGGCAAGCCCGCGGCGGTGCACCAGAAGGCAACCCCGCCGCCCCCGGCCCAGGAACCGGCGCAGATCACGGTGTAAGCCATGGCGGACCTACGCATCTGCCCAAATCCGCGGTGTCGGCTGGTGTACCGGCCCGACCCGCAGATTTATAAGGACCCCCACAACTACTGTCCCAAGTGCGGGACAGACCTGAACCAGCGACCAGCCTGGAAGGGGCGAGACGATGGCTAAGACCAGCAAGGCACCCGCGGTTGATTCCTCCGAGAAGGAGTGGCGTCGTGAGGTCTCCTTCAACTTTGGCAAAGGCGGCATGGAGAAGCCGGAAGAGTTTAAAGATCTGCAGCCGGACATGGAAGTGACCGCGCTGGTCACCGGAAAGGTGAAAAACCTTCGCCTCGACACGGAAACTTCCAGTTTCTCCCTGCAAATGGAGAAGGTCGAACTGCAAACCGGCGCGAAGGGGGGGCTCAGTGAGGCCCTGGGCAAGGCGAAGAAGAAGCAAAAACTCTAAACCTCTGAGGGGAAGCGGCGATGAATTTGGCTGAGATGGAACGACGGCTGGCCCTGATTGTGCGCGACCCCAGCCTGGAGCCGGAATTCGCCGGGATGATCAATGACGCCATCCTGGAAATTGCGGCCGATTTTGACCTGCCCGCCCTGAGGCTGCTCAACCCCCATTCCTTTCCGGTGACCACCGGCAACTGGATTTGGCCCCTCCCTGAGGGGTATCACAAGAAGCTCTTTCGCTGTCTGGATTCTAACGGGACTCCGGTGAAGGTGCTGGACCGGCTGGAAGAGTTGGAGGCCCTGGACCTGGAGCATACGGAGACGGGGAATCATGTGACCCATGTGGCCGTGGTGGATATCGGCGTTGACAAGCGCCTCTGCACCTACCCCCTGGCGAACGACACCCTGCGTCTCTGGTTTTATGAGAAGCCGAACTACCTGGAGAAGCCGGGCGATGTGCCTGCCTGCATCCCGGTAGAGTTCCACGAACGGGTGATCTTCCCCAAGCTCATCATCAAGAATTATCAACTACTCCTGGATCAGGTGGAGAATTTTGACACGAAACCCCTTCAATATTGGGAGGGGAAGCAGCGGGAAGGGCTCTACGGCTCGGCCGCGGGGCCCGTCGGCTTCATCAATTTCCTGGTGAAGGCCCGGGGTGGCCCCCGGCGCCATGGGGGCCGGGACCCTTTACCGTAACCTGGAGAGGCTATGCGTAAACCCATCACCGCTCGCGGCTTCCGGGGGATGAACAACCTCCCGGATGCTCCGGCGCATCTACTGGATGATGAACGCCGGATCACCCCCACTATCGCTCTCAACGTGGAGGTCACGGATGGTGGAGTTCTCCTAAAGCGCCCGGGGTTCGCCCGAAAGGTGGTCCTGGTCGGCTGTCATTCCATATGGGCCGGAAGCGTCATGTTGTGTGTGGCCGGCGGTGAACTTTGCCGGGTCGAGGGGATTGCCGTCTCAGAACTTTGCGGGGTCACCGGCCCATCGGCCAGGGTGAACTATGCGGAGATCGACAGCCTGGTCTATATGGGCAACCCATACTGGACAGGGGTCTATGACCGGGTCCGGGACGCCGTGCGCCCCTGGGGGGTGCCTCTCCCTCCGGCCCCGGACATTGGCCTGGCCGCTGGAGACCTGCCGCCGGGGCGGTATAGCCTCTGCTATACCACGATCCAAGGCGACTCCCTGAGCGGCAACGGCCCCATCATGCAGGTGGCTTGGGAAGGTATGGCCCAGGGGATTCAGTTGAAGAACCTGGGAGACGACCATCTCTGCTGGATCACCCATCCAGACGGCGGGGACCTCTTTCTGGCTGACGTGGACGGCCTGGACCAGATCACCGGCCAGGCCCCCTCTATTGAACGCCTGCCGACCCTGGGGGTGAACCCGCCCCCGGGGTTCACCCATTTCAGACACGCCTTCGGGCGTATTTGGGGGGCGAGTGGGAGAAAGCTGCTCTACTCCGAACCCTTTCAATATGAGTGGTTCAAGGCGGGCAACTTCCTCCCCTTCCTGGAGGACCTGGCGCTGGTGGCCCCGGTATCTGGGGGGCTGTTCGTCAACTCCACGAGGTCCACCTGGTTCCTGGGGGGGACTAACCCGGCCAAGATGACCATCAACCGGATTGGCGATGGGGCGATCCCCGGGACCTTGACCATGACCCAGGTGGAGGGGGGCGGCTACGAGATCAGCAAGAAGGCCACCCAACTGCCTACGCCGGTGTGGCTTTCTAAGCATGGCTTCGTGGCGGGAACCCATTCGGGCCATCTGGTCCACCTGACGGGAGCCAGGCTCAAGCTGCTGCCCCGGAGCCAGGGGTCTGCCTTCTACCGGGTTCGAGACGGCATTCCGCAGATCATCGCTTCTTTAGGGGGACACCCCCTCAAGGCTGAGGGGGACGATCTTCAAGAGATATTCACCAATGGCAGGCTGTTCGTGCCGAAACCCCTGGCCGTTATCGGTAGCGGTGGGGTCACTATCAGCAACTAAGGAGAAGTCCCATGGCCATCTATGTACCGAATGTTGGGGAAAAAGAACTGCTCAAGGACATTCTGCTGACCCAGGCCCTCATCCTGGGGCTTTACAAAAACCCGATTATCCCGGACGGCAATACCACCTTCGACACCCTGGAGGAGCTGCCTTCCGGCGGGGGCCGGGGCTATGCCGCCAAGGCCCTGAGCAACGTCCTGATTGTGAGCGCCGCCGCCGCTGACAAGTGGTTCGTATCCACCAATGCGGCCGGGAAGGCCGAGGCGCAGTATTCCAATGCCGCCCTGGAATGGGTCTTTGCGGCGGCGGATGTGGCCGATGTCAACACCGTTTACGGCATCTTTGGTTATACGCTGGTGCTCCCCTTCGATGCCGGGTCCGGCGAGATCAGGGTGGGGGATACCGTCACCGGCCTTGCTTCCGGGGCTACCGGCGTGGCGACCGGGGTGGTCTTGCTCTCCGGGGCCTGGTCCGGGACCGCTGCGGGCTACCTCTGCATCAAGACCAAGACCGGCACTTTCCAGAACGATGAGAACCTCCAGGTGGGCGGGGTTACCAAGGCCGTGTCCGACACCGGGGCCACGGGGGACGCCCACAAGAAGTTGGTGTTCGTGGAATCCTTCTCCGGGGGGCAGAAGATCGACACGGTGGGGCAGAAGATCACCTACGTCCCCAAGATCACCCTGGCGACCGCGTAATGGCCCTGAGCATCAAGACGAAGGATGATCGGGCCTACCGGCTCGATCATGAGGTGTTTGGCGATATTGCCAACACCGCCTTTGGGCAAGGGGAGATCGTGGACTTCGGTCAGGAGACCAAGAACCCCATGGTCCTGGATGACACTTGCAGGGTCAAGACGGAGGACGGCAAGGAGTTCGATGGGGTTCCCATTTTCTACCACTGCCGGAAAGGGTTTTACGATGAAGAAACGGCCACGAAAAGGCCCTCTGGCGCTCTCACCCGGGCGGCTTGGGCCTTTCGTAAAGGCCAAAAAGTGAAGGTCATGATCTACAAGGGGACGCCGGTATATGTCATAGGCCATTCCGATCCGCCCAGGAAGTGCCTGGACATATTCAAGATGACCCACAAGGAGTGGAATGGCAGACCGCACACACATTATATCCAATGCAGCAAGAGGGACGAATATTGTCCGATGGACGAAGTTGCGAAAGAACCGGACGACAAGCCCCTACTGATTACTGCTAAACAAGAAAGGATATTCGGTCAGAAAGAGGGTTTCGATGTTTTAATGCTCATGTGGTTTTTCTTCGGGGATTATCTTATTAAAGTCGGCCCCATTATGTATATCTTGCAAGTCTGGAGCACCGGCTTTCCGATACCGGTAACAGTGGAAACAAGAATATTTGCCGCTTTATATGACGAAGAACATTATCAAGCAGCAGTTGATCATGGCAAAACAAAAGAAGGAAAATTTCCTTTTTATTTTTATTTTGCGGCCCAACAATATTATCAAACTCATAAGAACGAATATGGGGGCTTCGGTTTTACTTTGCAGACGGATTTCTCCAACAGTCTCAAGAAACGATATGCTGCAACTATCCCTGTAAGGTGGATCCATACCGAACTCTTTAGCCAGCACTGGCCGGATGATGAGGGGGAATTGCCGGAATGATACCTCAAACTAAAAAGAAGTGCTCCACTGAGGGACATCTGAACTTCCGCACCATGTTGAGGATGCTCCGGGATACGGACACGGAACTCTTTAACATGGCGGCCACCATCGTCTCTCATGACAACTGGCATACCATCCTGGACACCCTGGAGGAAATGAGGCCGGAGCTTCTGGCCGACCTTTCTTTGTTCTTGGAGGCCGCCGGCAAGAGGGAAGAGTATGTCATTCAGGATGAAGAGGCGGTGCCGGTCAAAGGTCGTCTTCGGGAGATCGCCAAGGAACTCCAGGCCACCTACAAGTGCGACGTGGGGTTCCTGGAGGCCCCGACAGCCAAGACCGTAACCGTCTATTTACGGCATCCAGAGACAATCATCGGGTTGCCCCAAGAGGTCATGCGCCAATCAAACCGCATCTGCAAGGACCTGGGGAGTAAGCGCAAATGGACCTTCGGTTTTGATAACCGCATCTTCATCTGCGACCTGATGCCGGATGCCATCGAGGAGCTTCGGAAGAATCCGATGGTGGAGAAGATAGAGGTGGAAGACGCCGTGGCTTATGTCATGGCCAACTGCATCCCCCCTTATGACCCCCTTATTGAACGCATGGATTGGGGGGTTGAAAGGATTAAGCCCCTCAATGCCTGGGGCAAGGGACTCTACGGTCGGGGGGTGAAGTTGTGTGTCCTCGACACCGGCATTAAAACCGACCATCCCGAGTTCAGCGACAACGAGGGGCGGAATGTTTATAAAGGGGGCTGGAATTTTGTTGCCAACAACAATGCCCCCTGGGACGACCATGACCATGGCACTTATTGTGCCGGCATTGCGGTGGCCCAGCACGACAATGGCCCCGGCTACAAAGGGGTCGCGCCCTTCGTTGACTTTTATGCGTGCAAGGTTTTAGACGCCAAGGGGAGCGGTTCTTTGAATAATATCGCTGCCGCTATCGATTGGTGCCGCACCTACAAAATGAACATTATCAGCATGAGCCTGGGGGCCACCGGCGGGGCCTCAGTCCTCCAAGCGGCTTGCGACAACGCCTGGCATGCCGGGCTGATCCTCTTGGCGGCGGCGGGCAATTCCGGCCCCCGCCCCAACACCGTCAACTGGCCTGCCATGTATGAGTCCTGCGTGGCAGTGGGGGCCATTGATTATGACGAGTATGTCTGTTCTTTCTCCAGTCGGGGGCCACAAGTGGAAGTGGTGGCCCCTGGCCGATATATTACCGGTCCTTGGGCTGGTTTTACCTACAAGGATTATGCGACCCCGGATAAAAAATATATGTGCGCCTCCGGCACTTCGGCGTCTACCCCCCATGTGGCGGCGGCAGCAGCTTTAATCAAATGCTGGTATCCCATGATGACCAATGCGGAAATCCGGCAATGGTTAAGAAACCATTGCAAAGACTTGTAAGAAAAGGAGGCAAGGGACATGGCTGGCAAATGGTGTGATGAGGGCGAAAATAACATTCTGGATTGCTACCTGAAAGGGACGGCAAGGCCGAGCTTCTATCTGTTTCTCTATACCAACGCCACGGAACCGGCGGAAGCCGCTCTGATGACCGGCATCACGGAGCCGTCCGGGAATGGTTATGCTCGGATTGGACTGGCGGATGCCGACTGGACCCTGGCGGCCGATGCCGCTACGCAGCTCCAGAAAACCTTTACCGCGGCCGGGGGCGTCTGGGGCAACGTCTATGGGTATGGCATCACCACCGCCCTCACCGGGACCGCCGGCAAGCTCATCTGTGCGGAACAGTTCTCGGACGGCCCCTACAACGTCCAGGACGGCGGCTCCGTCAAGGTCACCGCCAAGATCACCGCAGCCTAACCCGGGTGTTCCGGCATCTCCCCTCGGGGTATCGGGATACCCAACATCATCTGAGGTGAGATATGTCCACTGCCCTCCTCTTAGCAGAAGGAAGAAACCGGATTCTCGGCATCCTCTTTGGGAGCACCGGCGTTGACAGTTCCCTCTATGTGGGACTTTATCGAAACGCGGCGCGACCCGCAGACAATGCCGTCCTGGCCGACCTCTCAGAAGTATCGGGTCCTGGATATGCCCGGCGGCGCCTTTACCGGGGCAGTTGGACGGTCGATGGCAGCCAGGCCACCTACGCTATTCAGACCTTCCTGGCTTCGGGAGGTCATTGGGGTTATGTCACCGGCTTCTTCCTGGCAACCACAGTGAATAATAGCGGCAAGCTCCTGGCGGTAGAGCATTTCGACAACGCCTTCAATATTGTGGATGGCAAGGGGCTGAAAGTCCAACCTCAGATGGTACTGACGTAGGAGAAATATCATGGCGCTCGCATGGGCTTCCGGGGCGGAGTTGGGGCTGGCCAATTTGGAGCTTACCAATTATGGCGGGGGTACCCAAATATGGAATATTAACAGCACCGATAAGCGAACCGGGGCTTATTGCTTCCGCACTTATGGCAGCGCGGACTATCTCCACAAAGTCCTTGATTCCGCCCTTTCGGAGTTCTACCTGCAATTCGCCAACAAGGGTGGAGGGATAAACAGGGTTGCCTTTAAATGGCGAAAGGGAACAACTGTCCTCGGCACTCTAAAAATAAACACCGCTGGCAAATTTGAGTTATATACCGGGGATTCCGTCACCCTTGTTGCCACTGGCACTGCCACCTTCAACACTGACGTCTGGACATTACTTGAACTCTATATCAAAATCGCTGATTCCGGTGGGGTGCTTACACTAAGGGTCAATGGCATCTCTGATGCTTCCTTTACTGGAGACACTAAACCTGGGACCGATACTACCGTTGACAGCCTCTTTTGGGCGGGCACGTCTAATGCTGTCTATGTTTATATCGACGATATTATCCTCTTCGACACTACCGGCACCGTGAACAACTCTTGGCCCAACAACCTGAAGGTCGGCTTACTGCAAGCTAATGGGGCCGGGAATTCCACTCAATGGACTCCATCTGCGGGAAGCAATTGGAGCTGCGTCTATGCAATCCCGCCCTCTGACGTCGATTATGTCAAGGTTAATGTGGTGGACCGGATCGACCTTTATACCTTGGGGGATTTACCCGCCGAGGCCAAGGGCATCCACGCTCTTTTTCTTACTGCCAGGGCCAGTAAAGAAGGGGCGCCTAATGTCAACAATCTGCAATTGGCTCTCCGCACCGGCGGGGCCAATTATTTTTCAGCGAGCAAGGCCCTCCCGACGGTGCCGGGGATGCTGGTTAATATCTGGGAACAGAACCCAGGGACGGCCGCAGGCTGGCAGGCAAGTGAAGTCAATGCCCTGGAAATCGGGCTGAAATCCATCGCTTAAGGGGCCGGCCCAATGCCCAACGATTTTTCTTCTACCCCTTCCTGTAAGGCCCTTTGGCGTTTTGAATCGGGAGCTTTACCCGCCGATTCTAAAGGCACGAATACCCTCACAGCAGTAAACACCCCCACCGAAGACACTACTATCAAAAAAGAAGGTGGCTGCGCCGCGGTCTTAGCTTCCGCCAGCAAGCAATTCTTCAAAATTACTGACGCCGCCATGGACGCCGGTTTCCCCATGAAAACCGGGGACACCACCAAGCAAATCTCTATTTGTGGATGGGTAAGGCTGACTGGTTTGGGTGTTTCCGGCCTTATTGGGAAGGCCAAGGTCACAGCCGACCAATATTGCATCGGTTTTGCCCTGAGTTCCGCCGGCAACCTGCTGATCCAATGGGGGACGGACGGCCTGATTGATACCAGTTTTGGCTTTAACCAAACCAGATGGTATCATGTGGCCCTGGTTGCCGACTGCCTCAACAAATTGCTTTATGTCAGATGGTATGATGACACAACCGGCATAGTTTATTCGTTCTCTCCCCCTCCTGGCAGAATCACCACAGAAGTTACACCAGGGAGCCTTGAATTTCGGATTGGGGCCAAGACCGATTCCGATACTACTCAGACTTTCAACGGCAGAGTTGATGAAGTCGTAGTCTTCGCCGGCCTCCTCGGCCCGGAGGAAATTGATAAGATTAGGGCCGCCACCTTCGCTTCTATAACTGATGAGGCAATAGTTCTTGCCCTTAATGCCCAGGCGCTTTATCTCGGAGACACTCAGGCTAATGTTTACGGACTTCATGCCCAGGTTCTTTATGACAACATCCCTCGCTACACCGGCGGCCTGACGGTTGCCGCAACCCCCAACTCCACCTATTTCCGAGACCCCATATTTTACACCGGCGACCTGACCGTTGCCCTGACTCCCAATTCTGGCTATGTCGAATGCTGGGCTTATACCGGCGACACTACTGTATCTTTAACGCCGACCTCAGAAGCAATCTGCACGAGATTTTATAATGGGGATGTGCCTGTTTCTATCACACCGCTCTCTCTCTTTACCTATGACGGTCCCTCAGTCAAATCATATGATGGCAATATTGGCATTTCCGCTACCCCCAATAGTAATTCCTGGTGGGATAAAGCTTTCGTTGGCGGCATCACAGTTTCTCTTTCCCCTGCTTGCGAGACGATATGGGGTCGGACTTATGTGGGCGGCCTTATTGTTAGTCCTGCACCAGAATCCACTTATTTTGAATATCCGCCGATAGAATATACGGGCCATTTAACTTTGGCCATTTCTCCTATTTCTACTTATTATAAATATCAACTCCCCACCGCATTAGGCAGTATTAAAGTCGCCTTAACCCCCACCTCTAAATGGATGGTGCCGATTATTGGCCGGGACAACAATACCGGCTACGGCCTTATCGACCTGACGGCCCTCCAAGAGGACCCGCCTTTCTACTGCGCTGTTGCCCCGATCCTCATGCACCTTGACCCCACGGCGGCCTCCGTCGAGCCATACAGGGAGCTTAACATCCTTGGAGATGGTGGAGTGGTCCTTGGTGGCGCCGGGGTTATCGCTTTTGAGGCCCCCAACCAACTCAATGTGGTCGGGGACGGCGGTATTGAAGTTGCCGTGGCCGGGGTTATCGCCTTCCTGAAGCCGAAAAGCCATGCTTCTGTCGGTTCTGGCGGAGTGAGGGTTGCTGGGGCCGGGGTTATCGAGTTCGTGGCCCCGGGGGCGGATGAGGGCCTTGCTTACGAAGTCGTGGGGTCCGGCGGGGTCGAGGTCGCCGGGGCCGGAACGGTCCAGGCCACCAGACCGAAAATTTATGCCCTGGCGGCGACTGGCGGTCTCAAGATAGGCGGCTTCCAGGTCCCCGAGGTTGTTATCACCCGACCCACCACGACCGATCTGGCCCCGAGCGCCGGGCCTGTGGTCCTGGAGGTATCCGGGGCGGGGGCGCTCACCATATCCCGGCCTGAGACCTATGAGGTTCCCGAGGCCCTGGTGGTCCTGGAGCTTGGCGGCGCCGGCGGGATCACCTTTATCAAGCCCACGGCACTCGTTTTGATTGCCGAGGGCGGGGTGATTGTGGAAGCAGCAGAGGAAGTGGCCGAAGATTATGAGACCTGGGTCCTAACCGGGACGGCCATGGAGCCCTCTGTCTTTAGCGGCTTCCATTTCAACTCGTATGTGGAGTATCAGGGCAGATATTATGCGGCCGCAAGCGATGGCATCTACATATTGGAGGGGGAGGATGACGCCGGACGGCCAATTCATACCGGAGCAAGGATCGGCCCACACAATTTCGGCACGGATAAGGACAAGCGCCTTCGCACTATCCGCCTGGGGAATTGTGGGGACCAGGCCCAGGTGAGGGTCGAGGCCGGAGATGGGGTCGGCTACTATGAGGCTGATCGTGGGCGGGTGGCCGTGGGCCGGAGTTTGCAAGACCGTGAGATCACCGTGGACATAGCCGACTTTGACCGACTGGCCCAGGTGGAGATCACCCCCCTGGTGATGGTCAAGAGGTAGAGATGGAATTTGATAAGACCGAAAGCGCCAAGTGGTCTCTGGCCGTCAATGAGGCGATGGACCAATATGAGCAGGCCAAGGAAGCGGCTCTGGCGGATAATGCCGCCCGGGGTTTCCCGGCGCCGAGCGGGGCCTCTCTCGCCGACCTCTTGACGGCGGGAACTGAGGTCAAGCGGAAGCTGGCTGGAGCCAATGGCAAACTCTATGAGGAAAAAAGGGAGCGGATATTCAAGGTCGCCGAATTTGCGATGGTCCTGGCCGTGCAGGTTGCCAAGCTGGTGATGCAGGCATACAAAGAGACGATCCTGAACCAGGTCGCCATAGAGCAGGCCGAAGCGGACGCTAAGGAGCAGCGGGGTCGGGCGGACGTGGAGCGCCTCAATGCCGCAACCGAAGTTCGCCAGGCGGCGATTATCCAAGCCAAGGCGGCGGCAGAGCAGGAGATCAACCAATACCGCCAGCAGTTAGTGGATGCCGAAACGGTCACCCTGGACGCTGAGAAGATTCTGATTAACGCCCAGGTGGAGACGGCAGAGGCCCGGTTAGCCATCATCGACTCGATTTACCAGGTGATAGCTGCTGAGGACCTGGTGCTGGCCGCCGAAAACCGGCGGGTGGCGGCTCTGGAGATAGTCATGGAGGCCCATACCCGGATCGCCGCCATTAAGAAAGAGACCGTTCCCTATCACGAGGCGAAAGCCGTTGCCAGGGAGAAGCTGGCAGAGGCCGTTACCCAGGATGCCGCCACCAGGGAAGAACTGGAGAAGTTGGGTTACGACCGCCTCCGGTTGAAAGAGGCTCAGGAAGATCAGGAGCATCAGATACGGGACGCCGAATTGGACTATGAACTGGCCAAGGAAGCCCATGCCCGGGCCACTATGGCGGAAGAATTAGCCAGGGTTCAGTCTCGCCGACTCCTGCAAGAGTATGCCAATCAGGTGCGGGATGAGATTTTGGCTAAGAAGAAGGCCCTGGAGGAAGCCGGGGTGGTGTTCAAGTTGGAGACGGCCCTGGCCCGAAAGCAGATCGATGTGGACGGGGACATTAGCCTTTCAAATTATGACGTGGGGTTGGCGGCGGTTGAATTGGCGGCTCAGTTGGCTTATATCCAATCAGTCGCCGTGAGCAAAGCGGCCACGGTCTCGGCAAGCGGCGCCCAAGTTTACCGGACCGACACCACGACCCTTTTCTCCAGAAGGATTCGCAGGGGGAGCATCTAATGAGTGAATCCCGAGACAAGCTGGATTTGACGGAGCGCACCCGATTTCGGAACCGCACCGTTTGGGTCGGCCTGCTGGCGGGGACTCCCCTGGCCCAGAACGAGGCCCTAATCAATATCCTCTATCAGGACATGATAGAGGGCTATCTGGCTATAACCGATGAGGCTTTTGCACTGAGGGAGCACCAGAGAGACCTCACCACTGAGCAGAGCCGGGCCGAGATCGACCAGGAGCGCAGCCTGGCGGATGCCAAGGCCGCCACGGAGCGGGAGCGGTTGGCCATCAAGATCACCGCCGATGAATATATGCTGGCGGCCCGGATTTATGACGCCCAGGTCCGGGGCTTAGTGATGGCGGCCAAAGAGTATGCAAGCGAAGTGGAGCGGGGTCAGTTGGCTCTGGAGGGGCGCCGGGCGCAGTTGGCCGCGGCCAAAGAGGGCGTACGCCTGAAAGAGGTCAACGCCAAGATTTACTACGAGGCCATTCAGAAGGCCATGGTGGAGGCGGACCTGGCGAAGAATCAACTGGAAGTGGCTAAAGCCTATGTCCGGGTTGCCATGGCGGGGATCGATGCCACCAGGGCGGAATTGGAGATCATCGAGGCCGATGTTAAGCAAGCCATGGCCGCTGTGGAGAAGGCTACCCTCCAGGCAGATGTGGCTATGACCTATGCTGAGGTGGTCACCAAGCAACTGTCGAAGATCAAGCTGGCGGTAGAGCAAAAGGAGATCGCCAAGGGGTTCGACTTTGTCCGTTCCAAGTTGACCGACCTCCTGGGTATTTGGACCGTGCGGAACCGCATCGAGAACCTGAGAGAACAGGGTATGGAGGATGTTCTGGCCGAAATCCTGGCGGTACTGGAAGCGGAAAAAGGTGAACAAGACCTCCGGCTTACTGAGGCCAGGAACGCTCAAGAGGTATTCGATTATGAGGGGGCTCAGACCGCAGCCAGCTTGGTGAAGGAGAGAACTCAACGGGTGTCCTGGGTCACCGCCAAGGAAAGACTCCGGGCCGTCGAGAACAATGCCAAGGTGTCCATCCTCTCTAAGAAGACATGGGCCGAAGAACTTACTGACCGTGCTCAGGCAGCCGTGTATGGGAGCCATAATATCTCCCGGTTCGAGACCCACCGCCAGACGGAGTATGTGAGCAAATAACCATGAACGGCCAAGATACCTTAGAACGGTTGGAAGAATTATTTCCCTCCCGAAACGAGACTCTGGAGGCCACTTGGTGGTTGTTCCGAGATGAACCCGGGATGGACGATATTTACGAGCAGGCGGGCGATTCCCTGGAGGAGATGTTCAAGGCTTTCGAGATGTATCCGGTCAATGTAGATGGGGACCGGGTTCTATACCTAGCCCGCTTTGAGATAGGGAAGTATGGGGAGGATTTACAATTCCCCGAGGCCAAGATCGTTGCGGGTGATGTGCTCGGGTTCGTGGACTTCCTGGCGGGCTTCCCTATCGAATGTATCGAGATGATTATGATGGTGGGAGAAGTATCCTCCAAAGACGACAAGGAAGCCGGGAAGCTCGCCGTTTACCATGATGAGGATAGCCCGGTCCCGCCGATCCCGGACGAGTTGTTTGAAGGCTACGAAGAAGCAAAAATTCTGGTCAATTATATCTACCTGGACAGCGACAATGCCGAGTCCATGGCCGACAACCTGGAGGGGCAGCCGGAACCCGAGGGGCTGCATTGGTGGGTCCGGGTGAACTTCAAGGGCGATGACAAGTTCCCTTATCCTGGTGAGTTCCTGGCTTTAGGGGTCAGGCTGATGCCCGGCATGGTTTGGGGCGAGCAGGAAAGCAGCCCCTTTTTGTTTAGCGGCAACTGGATGGACACCCTGTATTATTCTAACGCCATGATCCTGGAGGTCATTGAGAAAGAGGGCTACCCGGCCTATAAGGTGCGCTGGCGGGGCAAAGAGGTTGAGGCTATGCCCACCGACTTCGCCGAATATAAAGTGGGTGATAGGGTGTCCATCCTCAAGGAGATACCGAGCAAGAAACAGTCGCAACTCTGGAAAGACGAGGACATGAAGGAGTTCGATAAGGAGAAATGGGCTATTGCTCCATTCTCTTTCTATGGGGTGGAGCCAGACGAGGAGTAGGAGGGGCAAGCTATGGGTTTTACCACGGACATTTACGACGACGTGGACCAGCAGAATCTAAGGTTGGCGGCGGCGGACCGGGCGGATGCGGCCCGGACAGAAGCGGCCAATCTGCGGCAGGCGGTCCCCCCGAATACCGGGGAGCGCAGCTTCGGTTTTCGGTCAGGGGCGGCCACGCCGGGAGGGGTGGCCGAACGACATTTCAGCCTGGCGGCCGCGGCGGGGAAGGAATTGGGAGCGCCCACTTCTTTTAATGCCGGAGCCGGGGCCCCCGCCCCCATCGGGGTGATCCGGGGCACGACGTCGACATACGCTACGGATACCGGAGGCCCCCAGCCCCAGGAGTTCGCCACGCCCTTGCAAGCGCGGCAGGCATTCAACCGGGCGGGAGGGCAAGGGGAATATGAGCCGGCGGAAGGGCCCAGGCTCCGCATAGCGGCGGACGTTTACAACAAACGCCCGGACCTGGTGGCCCAAGCCCGTCTTGTCGCCGAGAAGGGGTTCAGGGATGTCCTGACTGAGCGGTTGCTGAAGGAGTATGGGGTGGAGGACATGGAGAAGGGTTTGGTCTTGCCGCCCGCTATCCAGAGGTTGGCCCTGGGGCATCGCCCGCAGAGCAAAGAGGAAGTGGAGGGCATCCTTCAGCAGATCGCTCCGGAGGGTGGGAAGATTAAGGCGGCCAATCTGTGGAACGATCCCAAAACCGGCATGGCCATGCGCCGGCAACTTTTGGCCACGACTGCCGATCCCGCGGAGCAGAAACGAATTAAGGAGGAAGTGGTTACGCCGAAAACCCTGGAATGGTTTGAGGGGCGGCGGCATCAGGGACAGCCTCCTCCAAAAAAAGTTGAGCCAACTTTCTCGGTGAACCCTCTTGGAGCATCGAGGCCTAAAGGCTCCATTTTCACCGAGCCATTGGGGAGTTCTGACAACCCGCTTCGAGAAGCAGCCAAGTTGCCTTTTGCCATTTATCGCAACATCCTGGAATCGCGGGAAGACGAAGCTGGTGTTCCGCTGCGTCTCCGACGCTAATCATGCAGGGGAGATCAATGCCTTTTCTGGATGAAGAACAGGGTCTAACGAGTCTAAGATCGGCAGCGGCTACTCCGTCGGTAGAGGCTCCTAAACTGCCGTCCGGTTGGTGGGATACCCCTGCCGAACCCGCTTCTGCCGAGTCCGTTGACCTCCCCAAATTCATGTCGGAAAGCGATTTTGACTATCAGGCGGGGCGCCAGGAGCACCTGGCTCGGAAGAAGGAAGCCGAGGCGGTGGAGGTGGAGCGGAGCCTGCCGGGGGAAATCGGGGCTTCGGTAGTCCGGGGGGCCTTGGTCCTCGCCAAGCTGCCGGTGCAGGTGGCCAAGATCGTCGGGGCCGATGTCCTGGGGAGCGAGACGGTCAAGAAGGCCGCGGTGCCCATTATCGAGGGCATTGAGGACATAGCCGAGTCCCCGGATTGGAAACCTTCCAAGTGGGCGGGCGGCGAACCCATCGACCTGGACAGGATCATTTCCAACCCCCGGGAGGTCATCGGCCAGATCACCTCCCAGGCCACCAATCCTCGGTTCTGGGCCTCGCAGTTGCCGGAAGGGGCCATGTCCATGATCCCTGTCATCGTGGGGGCCTGGGCGCCCCGGGCGGTGGCTATGGCCAGGAATCTGGGCACGGCCCTGGAGGCGGCCAAGGTCGCAGGCGATACCGCCAAAATTGTCGAGATCGGCAAGAAATTGAATCGTCTGAGCATCATCGGCATGTACGGTATGGCCATGGCGATGGAGGCGGGCCAGGCGGAGGAAAAGGTCCGGGAGTATGAACTGAAGAACCCGGACAAGCCCATCCCTTGGGCCAACAGGGTGATTTCCATCCTGGGAACCGGAGTAGTAGCCGGCGGCCTGGAAGCCCTGTCTTTTGGCCGGGTGTTCATGGGGAAATACGGCGGCAAAGTTGGCCTCCCGGAGATGATCAAGCAGGTCTTTGCCGGGAAGGAAGGCGGTCTGATCGTTCGCAAGATCCTGGACAGCGTGGCCACGGAAGGAGTGACGGAAGGGGCGCAGTCCTTTGTAGAGAACGCCTTTGCCAAGTGGGGTTTCGACGCCGATCAGAAATTAACGGAAGGCATCGTTGAAAGCGTTCTCATCGGCGCGGCCCTGGGAGGCATCAGTGGAACTTTCGCCGGCCTCAATGTGCGCCACAAGGCCGTAAAGGAAGTGGCGGCCCGAATCCAAGAAACCAGGCGCCTGTCAGAGGAAGAATATCAGAGCACCTTGCAAGCGGCAGAAGAGGGGGCGGCTCGGGGTGAGGTCGTCAGGCAGATGCGGCCGCCTGAAGAGGTGGAGGCGCCGTCCCCCTACACCATCAGAGATTTACGGGAACGGCCACGGGTTGAACAAGAAATCCCTCCGGGTGAAACACCTCTTGTAGATGAGATGGGGCGTCCTATCCGGCCCACAGAGGAAGACGCGAGGCTTCGAGAGATATTAGCGAAGCCCGCCTGGGAACGCACTGCCGATGAGAAGCTCTGGGCTGACCGCTACCGGAGAGAACTTGACGCCCTGGGCGAAACCATCACCGGGAAAACACCCCGGCCTGCACCTCAAAGGCTGATAGTCCCGCCGGCCTTTGGCGGGCCGCGTCCGGCGACTCCGACACCCATGGGGGTGGCCGGAGCAGAAGCGGTTGCGGTGGCCACCGCACCAGAAGCTCCCAACTTGAATGAGCGGGTCAGCCAGTTGATTGCCGCAGTGGAAGAGACGGGAGACCCGAACGCAGCCCAAGAACTGAATGGGATTCTCATTGCCAACCAAAAAGAGATTGGGGATCTCTTCCGAGTGCCTGAGAGAGAGATTCCCGGCTTGAAGCCCATCGCCGACCGCCTGGAGAGCCTTATCCGCCAGGTAGAGGAAACCGGGGACCCCAAAGCCGCCCTGGAATTGCACGGCCTCCTGGCTGCCAACCGGGATGTCTTAAGCGGAGTTGTGCGCCGGGAAATTGCGGGGAGAAGCGGGTTGCCCCAGGCCCCCATGGGAGTCACCGGGGCAGAAGTGGCAGAGGCGGCCACCAAGAAACCTACACCGGCCCCAGGAGCGACGGTGGCGGCCCCTGGCGCCCCCCCTTCGCCAGGGGCCACCCCACCCGTCGCTCCGGAGCCGATCACCCCGCCCCTGACCCAGGGGAGCAATCTGGGCAAAGAGGCCATTGCCATTACCGCCCGGGGGACGGAAGTTAAGACACAATTCGCCGTCGTGGAGGCGGATGACCTGACTGTCTCCCATGATGATGGCCTGGACGAGAACCCCGACTATCCCCAAGAACTCCAGCCCCGAGACCGGACCCGAGCCGCCTCCAAATTGCAAGTTGCCGAGATTGCAAACAACCCGAATCCGCGTCGTCTGGCGGACAACCCCATGGCTTCGGACGGCGCCCCCATTATTGGCCCCGACTTTTTGATGGAATCGGGCAACGCCCGCACCATCGCATTAAAGCGGGTCTATAACAACAAGGGATACGAAGCGCAGGCCACCAAGTATAAGAATTGGCTTATTGACCATGCCCAGGGGTTCGGGCTTGACCCCGATGTGGTCCGGCAGGCCAAGGCCCCCATCCTTGTCAGAGTGAGGACAGAGGAAGTCGGACCCCAAGATAGGGAGCAGCTGGTCCGGGAGTTCAACGAGCGCACCACTGCCCCCATGAGCCCTGTGGAACAGGCGCGAAGTGATGCCCAGGCCATGCTGGACAGCAATATTCTGGAAATCTTTGTCCCCAATGAAGACGGCGAG
Organism: Thermodesulfobacteriota bacterium; assembly: GCA_030018715.1. Classification (GTDB taxonomy): domain Bacteria; phylum Desulfobacterota; class SM23-61; order SM23-61; family SM23-61; genus JAHJQK01. The sequence goes on from JASEHN010000001.1 coordinate 25,037, forward strand.
ATCATGAGGGCGACCAATGCGCCGTTCATCAGAAGGTTCATGTCCGAGGTGGTGGGCAACGCGGAGATGGGGGCCTACTATGATCCCAAGGGGAACATCAACCAGGCCGGCATCATCCGCATCCGCAACGCCATCTTCGCCGCGGCCTATGGGGACGCCGCGGTCCTGGAAAGACTGGCCGAAAGCACCAGCGACGCGGCCAAGAATATCACCGCGGCCCTTACCATGGTGGCCCCTCGCATGGCGATTGCCCAGCGGCAGGTGAGGGATGGCCAATTGTATCCCCTGGACCTGAACGACCATTTGGCGGAGGCGGCCAGCATCCTTCAGAGTTTGCGGGAACAGGGCATCGGCATCGCCGATTATCTGGCCCAGGGCAATATGATTGAGCCGGTTGCGAACCTGACCCGGGACCTGCTGAAGTTCTTTGGGGATTTTGGCCGCAGCCGGAAAAAGATTGCAGCCACTTTCAACGCCTACCTGGACATTGTGGAGGCGGCCGGAGATCCCAGACAGGGGGTGCTGGTGGAAACCGGTGTTTCTATCCCCACCCGGGAAGAAGTGCTCCAGGCCGCGATTCAGAGAATGGAGGCCAGCCATGGCACAGGAACAGCCGTATCGCCTGACCTACAGCAAGGTGAGGCCCCAAGTGGTGAAGCGCTTGGCGGCCTTGCCGGGGAAGAAAAGCCCGTGGGGGTTGAAGGCCCTGGGCTTAGCGCCCCGGCCCCAAAACCAAAACCTCTCTCGGCCATAGGCCAAAAGCTGGCCACCATCCGGGAACAGTTTAAAGATATTGATGAAGACCGGGCCCGGACGGTGCTTCGGGCCTTGCCGGATGCCTCCCCGACGGAAGCGGCCATCATGGCCCAGGATGAGGAATTGTTCAGCATTGTGGGCCGGGGCAGCTTGAGCGAGGCAGAACGCCGGTTTATCGCCGAGAAGCTGAGGCAGCTCCAACCGGGTTTACCTGGGCTGGGTGGGGGCGGGATTTTCGACATTCCGCCGGAGCCTAAGCCGAAACTCCCCCCGGGAATCGCGCCCAAGCCCGCCAAGATCGACACGGTAGAACTGGCCAAGATGTTCTACACTTCCGACCTGCGCGGCGACATCAATCTCAGCGACCTGATGAAGCAGGTTCAGCAACGCCGCAATATTCCTCCCGAATGGCTTCAAATGCCATCTTACCGCAAGCAGGTTGAAGAAGCTCTGGAACTGGCCTTGGTCTATGCCAATCGGAGCATCGTGGCCGGGGGAGAAACCCAGAAGGACGTGGCCGGAACCCTGCGCAAGCTGATCGACCTTTACAACCGGCAGCCGGCCCTTACCTCCCGGACGTCCACCACCATCAGGAACCAGGCCTACTCCACCCCGGCGCCCCTGGCCTACCTGATGGATAAGGTTACAGGGATCACCAAGGATTCTTGGGTCTATGAGCCCACCGCGGGCAACGGCATGCTCCTGATCGGGGCCAACCCGAAGCAGACCTTGGCGAATGAGATTGACCCGCTCCGGGCCGAACATCTCCGGTCCCAAGGGTTCGATGTAGTCTCCAAAGACGCTCAAAGCCTGGTAGGGAAAGAAGGAGGGCCGCAAGAGAACTCGGTGGACGTGGTGGTCGCCAACCCGCCTTTCGGCAGCCTGGATACCCCGGTAGATTTTGACGGCTATAAAATCTCCAAGCTGGAGCATTTGATCACCCTGGACGCGCTCAAAGCCATGGACGACGACGGGCGGGCGGCATTCATTATCGGCGGCCATTCCTTCGCTGCCCCCTTGGGCGGCGCCATGGACAAGCTCACCAACGCCGACCGGGTGTTCTTCAACTACCTCTATTCCCGATACAATGTCACCCACCACATCAACATCGACGGCAAAGTGTATGAGCGGATGGGCACCAAGTTTCCGATCCGCCTCATCACCATCGAGGGCCGCAAGGCCCAACCCGACAAGGCGGCGGCCCCTTACAAAATCGAGCAGATAGAGGTTGCCAAAACCTTTGGGGATGTTTATAAGTTATTGAAAGGAGACATCGATGCCCGCGCAGAAGGTACTGTGGCTCCCGGACTTTCTCAGGAACAGCCGGCCGGCCCGCGTCGGCCTGGGGGTGTTTATCTATCCCCAGGTGGCGAAGAAGGGGCCGGACGCGGAATACTACCTGGAGGCCTGGAAGGAGAAGGTCCGAGGCCTGGTCAAGAAGGTGGCGAAGTGGGAGGGCCACGTAGAGGTGCTCCGGGTGCTGGATTGCCTGGGGCCCCAAGTGGCGGACCAGTACTTCCCGGGGGACGAGAAGCAGGAGGAGTTAATAGATATGATCAGACAATCCCCGGAGGTGTCGCTGGAGCACATCCTGGAGTATCTCCGCGACCCAAGCCCGGCGAACAAGCAGGACCTTCTGGACCATTACTCCCAGGACCCGGAGGAAGACCATCTCAGCCCGGAAGAGGAGTTACAGGAACAGAAGGACCTCAACCTGGACGAGTTCCTCCTAAGTCTATAGGCTCCGGCACCCAGGTAACTCTTCCCGACGGGACCACCGTCACCATCAAGGAGGAGCAGACCCCCTACACCCGCTCCCTTAAAGAAGAACAAGCCCCCTATGGCGAACAAACCGTCGAAGTTGTGGATACCGATGGCAATGTGCGCCGAATCCCCATCTCCCAAATCCAAGGCGTCATTGACGAGAGCGGCAAAGAGGTTAAGCTCTCCGATGAGGACCGCCAGAGCCTCAAGGTTTTCCAGAAGAACCAATGGGTTGAAACCAACGATGGCGCAACCGGCCAGGTCACCAAGGTGCGCGGTTGGGGCGACAAGATGGTGCTCACCGTCCAAGGACCAGAAGGGGCGGCCACCGTCAAACCCGCGGACGTAAAAAATATCCTGGAAGGCCCGCCTGCGGCCAAGAGAGAAAAGGTCGCGACCTCTAAGCCCGCCGCCGAAGAAATCAACCTTCAGGTTCCCTATAAGCCTACCTCCAAAGGGCCAGCCATGAACACCGTGGCTCCTCGATACATGGCCGAAGCCGTCGGCAATTACCTGGAGAAGCTACAGGGGGAGATTGGCGGCCTGGACGAGTTTGTGCGGGGCCGCCTGGGTTACAAGACCAGGGAAGAAATGTTCAGGGTCTTGGGGGCCGAACAGATTGAAGGTGTGGCCCTGGCCATCGACGCCATCGAGCGGGGTACCGGCGGCTTCGTGATCGGCCACCAGACGGGCGTGGGCAAGGGCCGCATGGTGGCGGCTATCATGCGCTACGCCAAGAACCAGGGGTTGGTGCCCATTTTCCTGACGGAGAACGATGGTCTGTATTCGGCCATGTACCGGGATATGCAGGACATTAACGCCGACCTTAACCCTCTCATCATGGCCAGCAACCCAGACAGGGCTCGCATCGTGGACAATGACGGCAACGTCATCCGCGAACTGGACAAGCAGGCCATCAAGGAAGCGGTCAAAAACCGTCGTCTATCGGCCGGGCATGATGCCATCTTCACCACCTATCACCAAATGAATAGCCGGACCATGACCGGCAAGATGAAACTTTTAAGGGCTTTGGCTCCCCGGTCCATCCTGATTCTGGACGAATCCCACAAGGGGGCCGGGGACAAAAGCCAGACCGGAGCCTTTCTCCGGGGCCACATGACGGGCCAGGTGCGGGGGGTGGTCTATTCTTCGGCCACCTACGCCAAGCGGCCCGACACCATGGCCCTGTACCATCGGACGGAGCTGGGCAACCTCAACGTGGACATCGACACCGTCATTGACAACTTGGTGATGGGTGGGGTCCCCCTGCAGGAATGGGTCGCCCATCAATGGGCCTTAAGCGGCCAGATGATCCGCAACGAACTTTCCTTTGCCGGCATTGACATCCCGGTGGAAGTGGACATGGAAAACGTTACCAGGGACCGGCAACGGTCGGACGATCTGACAACCGGACTAAGGGAAATTCTCAGGTTTTCCAAGGCGTTTAGCGAATGGGTAGCGGACCTAAACGATGATTTCCAAAAGGAGGGAGAGCAAGCGGAGCCGGGTTTCCGGGGTGGGATCTCGAACACCAACTTTGCCTCGGTGATGCACAACAAGATTTCCCAGCTTCTTTTCTGCCTGCGGACGGACGCCACCATCAAGGAGGCCTTGACAGCCCTTAGGCAGGGCAAGAAGGTGGTCATCGGCTGCTATAACACTATGGAAGCCTTCGTGAAGGACATGCGGGAGGCGGGCACCATCAAGGTGGGCGATGAGCTTAATATGAATTTCGCCCAGGTGGTCCGGAAGGCTGCGGATAGCGTACTGATTTACAGAGTTGATCATGGCTATGGCGGGCAGCCGGAGACGGTGCGCGTAAGGCCTGAAGATTTACCCCCTAGACTTCAAGCCATGTGGCGCAACCTGGTGACCCTCCTTGAAAGCACCACGACGGACGTGCCGGCCCTGCCCATCGACTACATCGCCAAGGCCCTCGTCAAAGAAGGGTTCAAGGTGGGTGAGATTACCGGCCGCGAGCATGTTTTGGATTGGGAACAGGAAGGGAACATTCTTAGAAGGCGTAGCGAGAAGGAAAAATCCGACAAGAACACTCCCGTCAACAGATTCAACTCCGGGGAATATGACGCCCTCATCATCAACAGTTCTGGGAGCAGCGGAATCTCCCTGCACAGTGGCGAAAAGTTCAAGGATCAGCGCCCCCGGCACATGATCCTGACCCAGATGAGCAACGAGATCAACGAGGCGGTGCAGCTCCTAGGGCGCATCCACCGTACCGGGCAGGTCAACCTGCCCAGCTACATGATCAAAATCAGTTCGCTCCCGGGCGAGAAGCGGCCCCTGGCCGTCCTCCAGAAGAAATTATCGTCTCTGTTCGCCAACATCTCGGCTAAGGGAGAAAGCGCCTACTCCCTGGACGTAAACGACATCATCAACCAGTACGGCGACCAGGTGATCGCCGAGATGTTCGCCGATGATCCCAGCCTGAATGACCGTTTAAGCGGGGTGCTGGACCGGGTGATCGACGAGGATTTTATTAACGCCGGCCGGGATGGTCGCGTTCGCCAGATCATGCAAGCCTACCCTGATCCGGGCCACCTCACCAAACGGGCCACCGGCTGGACTTCCTTGCAGCCGGTCTCAGTGCAAGAGGAAGTCTGGTCTGCCATTGACGCCAAGTATGAAGAACTGGTTGAGCACCTGAAGCAGATCGGCGAGTACAGCTTGGAGAGCGAACACCTGGACCTTCAGGCCAAGACCGTCAGCAAGTCCGTACTGGTGGCCGGCAGCACCCAGGGGAAAAGCGAGCTCACCAGCCCCACTTATTTTGAGGCGGTTGAGGCCAAGGTTCAGAAAAAGCCCATGACCAAGGCGGAGATCGAGAAGCGGATGCACGCCAACCTCAAGGGCAGAAAGCCGCAAGACCTGGCCGACGAAATAAAAACGAAAATACAGCAAGAGTTCGACCCCTGGATCAAGGACAGGATTGCCCTGATGCGGGGAGCCGGAACCCCACAAGAGACGGTAAGCAGATTCGAGCAGGGGGCAAGAAGGGCGCTGGAACATACCCTGCGACTGCTGGGCGAATACCAAATCGGCACGGCGCTTAGCTATCCCATGATGAACATGGCTGGCGTGGTCTATGACATCAAGTATAAGCCGACCGCGGGAAGCAATCCGGCCACTCCAAGCAACATCAAGGTCAGCATGGCGGTGGACTCCACCATGCGGATTTACAAAACTTCTATGGCTGGGGTGGCAGGGACGACCAGATATAAAATGTCAGCCCTGGAAGGGTGGTTAGGCGGTTCCTCAACTGACCCTGGTTGGGATGCAGCGCTGCCCGACAAGACCTTTGAGACTCGCTACCTGGTGACCGGCAACCTCCTGGGCAACCCGCTCGACACGGGGCAGATGACCTTTTTCACCCGGGACGATGGCAAGCTGGCCACCGGCTTTCTGATGCCCCTCAACTTCGATTTGTCCGGGCACCCAGAGCTGCAGAGGGTGATGTTGAGCCAGGCGCAGGCGGCCACGATGCTGCGGCGTGAAGGCGCGGTGGTTACGTCAAATTATGAGAGCGTGATCAGAAGAACCAGCACGGGAGGATATCTCGTAGAGGTCCCAAGGTCAAAAGCGAAAGGCGGCAAATATTTCCTCAATGACGATATTTTGGCCCGTACCCAGGGAGACTTTTACAGCGCCCGTGGTCGGATGGTCGCCAACGTAAGGAACCTGGAAGACGCTAACGCCATCATCGACATCCTTTATCAACTTGGCGTGGTCTTCTCTGCTGACCGGGCCACTGCTGAAAGACTTTTTGGGGACAGCTTGGCGGGGCCTACGGGTGTTGCCGAACCTCCAGTCCCTTATACCCAACTAACCTCCAAACATCATGCCGAAGAGGTGAAATTAGCCTATGGCTCCGAAAAAGCAGCAAAGCAAGTCGTCCAAGAAACCGCCCGTCAGGTCGAAATCGTCCACCGGAGACTCCAAGGAATACCCAGCCCAGGAGTGCCGGGGGTTCTGGCCAAATATCGCTCCCGCATCGCTCAAGAATATTCTAAGCAGGGATGGGTTGATCTGTCTGGATACCAACTCGAACCCGGCAGAGAATCCCAGCAAATAGCCGAACTTTTTCAGGTTTTTCGCAACCCCAAGATGGAAATTATGCACGCCATCTACACGAAAAACGGGGTGATCGTGGCCCACAATGCTATTACCTCCGGCCAGATCAGTCATGTGAAACCGAAAAATATTGCCCGCCATCTTTTCCGGTTACAGGAAACCGCGAAGCGCTTGGGGGCCGATAAGGTTCATATCCTGCATAATCACCCAAGCGGCAACACAGAGATGAGCATGGCCGACCGCGCCATGGCCAGGGTGGTGCGAGAGGGGTTTAAGACACTGGGGAAAACTAGCAAGGGCCAGGGGGTTGGCGGCCTTGGTAATCTCATGGGCGAGTTTATAGTCATTGACCATGGGAAGTTTAGTTACCTCTATGAGTACCCAGGCCAAGGACAACACATTAACTATGGCGACTATCGAATTTCATCGGGACTTCGCCAAGGCCGCACCGAAGGGGCGAAAATAAGAACCCCGAGTGAACTGGCGGCTTTTGTCAGCACTTTAAAATATGATTCGGACAAGGTGGTCCTGATTCACTTAAGGTCGAGCAACGAGATCAATGGCTGGAGCGTCCATAACAAGTCCATCTTAAATAAGCCGGTGAAGCAGGTAAAGCAAAGCCTCAAGCAGGAAACGAAGGCTTTCAATGCCGCTCGCGTGATGATCATTACTGAGGATGAGGTTGCGGTCAATCGGCTGTTGTCTCAAGAGATCAAATCGGCGCCGGCAGGTGGCGACAGCCTGGCTTCTATGGTGGTGGACATCGCCAATGGGCGCGGGAGAAGTCTCCGGGGATCGGCTGAATTCTTGTGGGAGTTGTCAGGCCACGAGACCGGGAAGATGGCCCGGGCGATGTGGGAACCTCAGGCACAATATGACCGCACTGAGGCAGAGCACGTCCTGGCCGACTACGACCGAAAGATGCTGGCGCCGGGAAAACGCACCATCTGGGAGAAAATTAAGGCGGCCAAAACCGAAGTGCCCGAAAGCGCCAAGGGGTTCCTGGAGAGATTTTATAATGAGGTAGTGGATCGCTTCGCCCCCATGGAACGGGCCGAAGAGAAACTCAAGAAGGCGGGGATAGTCGTGGGTCCTGGCCAGAGCGTCGCCAACGCCCTGTCTTATATGAGGGGCCAGGAAGGGCGAGTCCGGCAGGCCTTAACCGGGGATCATGTCTATCAGAGTGTCATGGCTCCGGACGAGAATGGCCGGATGGCCTTCACCGGCGAGATTGAGGAAGTAGGGGCCAGCCTGGACAAACGCCTGGAACCCATCAAGAAGCTGGCGGCCAAGCGGGGGGAAGAGGTCCCCAAGGTGATGCACGACCTCTTCAACCGCCTGATGGTGGCCCAGAGGGATCTGGAACTGGCCGGGGAGACCGGCGCCCGGGCCCCGGGAGAGATCAAGGGCACCCGGCCGGAAGATAGCCGAGCGGCCCTGGACGCCCTCAAATCCATCTATGGGGATGACTTCAAAACCTTGGAAGCTGCGGCCCGGAGCGTCCGGGAATGGGGGGACCAGACCATCTTGCAACCTCTCCTGCAGGTAGGGTTTATCGACCAGGCCCGCTACGATGAGATCAAGGACCGGAACGAGTTCTACATCCCCTTCAAGCGGCTAATGGAAGACATCGACGATTACATCGACGCCAACGCCGCGGCCCTGGGAGTCAAGGGCCGGGTGATCCAGCAAATCAAGGGTTCGGAGAGGGCCATCCTGGACCCGCTGCAGATGTGGATCGAACTGGCTTACAAGGCCAACTATGCCTTCGCCCGGAATTATGTGACGCAGAATATAGCCGTGTTGGGAGAGTACGGGGATCCCGACATCAAGGAAGTGCCGGCCAAATACCTGCCGGTCGATTTTGCTCAGAAGCAGGAGATCGACGCGGCGCTGCGGCCGCAGCTTGTCAAGCTCGCCAAGGCCCTGGGCATCGACGTTAAGGTCATGGGCGCGATGCGGGGCCGGCGCCTGGGTCAGTTCAAGAAATGGCTCAGTCAAGAAGTTCAGGCAGGCGGAATAACTTCGGAGGTGGCGAAAGATATCCAGGTGAGGTTTGCCACCTTCGAGGCGACCCTGGCGCATGAGGTAGGCCATGGGATCGACGACGCTTACGGCTTGGTGAAGCTGCTCATTGAGCAGGGCACCCCGGAGATGAAGCGGGAACTGCGCCGCATTGCCGATCAGCGGGCCGACAGCCCCTCCAATTCCTACAAGCGATATATCCGCAAAAAAGAGGAACAGGTGGCGGAGTTTGTCTCGAGATACATCATCGACAAAAGATCGGTGGAGCGCCTGGCCCCCAACGCCCTGGCAAAGTTTGAGGGTTATCTGCGGCAAAACGACAAGCTGAAGCCCCTCCTGAATTTCAAGTTGTCTCACCAGACCGGGGTATTGGAAGCCATAAACCGGGTATGGGCCCGATCCCCTTTGCCGCCAGAACCCGGGACGATCCCCTACTACCGGGACGGCAAGCAATTGTGGCTCAAGGTTCCCCCGGATATTTTTCAGGCCACCCAGAGCATGATGCCCTCAGAAATCGGTATCCTGCTGAAGGTGGCCAAGGCCCCCGCGGACCTTCTGCGGGCCGGTGCGGTGCTGACTCCGGAGTTCGCCTTGGCCCGGAACCCCTTTCGGGATGTGATTCAAGCCTACCTCTTCAGCCGCTTTGGGTTCAATCCCCTCAAGTGGTTCCGGGATGCCTTCAATCTGGTGGCCAAGGATGAAGACACCTTGAGGTATCGCCGGGAGTGGGAAGCCGGTGGCGGCTCTCTGGCAACCCTGGCGCAGTCCATGGTGGCTCCGGAACAGATCACCAGCGAAACCATCATAGGGAAGAAAAAGGGTATGGCTTACCATGTCCATCCGCTTTCGGCCCTGCGCCATGCTTCGGCTTACCTGGAGAATATGACTCGGTTCTCCATTTACAAACAGGGCCGGGAGAAGGGCTTGAGCCATGCCGACGCAATTCACGAGGCCCGGCGCACTACCCTGGATTTTGCTCGACACGGCGGGCATCCGATAGTTCGCTACCTTAATATGATCGTCCCCTTCTGGAACGCTTCCATTCAGGGAGCGGACAAACTGATCACCGAGCTTTCTGGCCCTAACAAATGGGCAGTGATGCGGCGGATGTCGCTGCTCACCACCGCGTCTATCCTGCTATGGACTCTGGCTCGCCAGGACGATCGCTACAAAGAGCTGGAGGATTGGGAGAAAAATTACTTCTGGCATATCCCCCTGGGCAAGAATGGCCCCATGCTGCGATTCCCCAAACCTTTTGAGGCCGGAATCCTTTTCGCCTCCATGCCGGAGCGGATGCTGGAGTGGGCGGTGGATAAGGACGCGGGCGGGGTAAAGAAAGCCCTGGGGGCGGCCTGGCAGGCATTAACCCCTGAGTTCATCCCTGCCATCGTGCGTCCCATCGTGGAGGGCAGCGCCAATTACAACTGGTTCACGGGGCGCCCCATCGAGGATGCGAGCCTACAGAACCTCCCCGCGGAACTGCGGGCCAAGCCCTGGACTTCGGAACTGGCCAAGGCCGTTAGCCGTCATGCGGGGCCCGTGGTCTCTCCCCTGGTGGAACTGAGCCCGGTGAAGGTGGAGCATTTCGTCCGGTCCATGACGGGCGGCCTGGGCGCCAACTACTTCTTCCTTGGTATTGACGCACTCTTGCGGAAGGCTGGGGCCCTGGAAGATATTCCTCAACCCACCAAAGATACCATCGAAAAGATCTGGGGGGTGAGGGCCTTCTTCACCAAACCTCCTACCGGCTACCGGGCCAAGACGGTGAACGACTTTTTTGAGGCTTACCAGAAGTCCATTCAAGCAGATCAGGGATGGAAACTTCTATGGAACGCTGGGAGCATGGACAAGCTGGACAAATTCCTGGCCGACAACCCCGAGGCCATGTTCGCCAGGGTCGCCCGGGAACAGGTAGATGCGATGGGGAAGATTAAAAAAGAACGAAACGCCATCTACCAAAGCCGGGTTCTCTCTTCAGAGCAGAAGCGGGCCAAGCTGGACGCCCTCGACGAGCAGATCGTCAATGTGGCCCGGGCCGGCAACGCCCTGATGGACCCGGAAGTGGCCGAAGCTCTCAAGATGCCCTCCCGATTCAAGACTGAGGCGGGCAGCCGCAAATCCCTGGACCTGGACGGCTACTATAAGATGGTGGTTGAATCCGTGGGGGACGCTTATGACGCCATCCAAAAGGACCTTCCCCGGATAATCAGGATGGACGAAGCCCAACGCCAACGCTACCTCATCAAGATCATCCGCCAGGCCCGGGATGAATATCAGCCTGTCCTCAAGAAGCCGGAAGGCGTGATGAAGCCCTATCGGTTCTCAAGCCTGCTGGACAAGCCGACTCGGAAGGAGCGGGCCTGGCAGCAGGTGATGGGCTTCCGCAAAATCAACCCTGGACTTATAACCGGCTATCGACTAAAGCCGGAAGAAGAAAAGGAGGTGGGCCATGCCCCCAATTAGACGAGTCAAGAGGATCAAGAGGGTGTTCACCTTTGCTTGGGACGAGGTATTGAAGTCTCAGCCTTCGGTGATGGAGGGGAAAATCCACCAAATCCACTTCCGGGTGCCCAATTCCGTGAACAATGTGGCCGCCACTTTGACCCTGGAAGACGAGGATGACTACGAAATCTACAGCTCTGGGGCCAGGGCAGAGGACGCCAATTACAACCTCATCCCCACCCCGATTCCCCTGCTGGTGGCCGGGAACTTCACCTTCAAGGTGACGCTGGCTGGCGCCCCGGGGGTCGAGGGGCCTCCGCCATCCGATCCGGTTGCCGCTGTGGCCGTGATTTACTACGACGGCATCTAGACGGCATCTAAGGGTAGGAGGGCTCTATGAATGACCCGGATAGTCGAAGCCTTCGGGCCCCACCTGATTCTGGACGGGTTCGGATGCAATGCGGCCGCCTTGGTGGACAAGGAGGGGGTGCGGCGGTTTCTGGACCGGACTCCGGATCTCATTGGCATGACCAAAATCATGCCCCCTTTTGTCTTTCGTTTCCCCCGGACAGGCGGTTTGTCCGGCATCGTCATCATCGCCGAGAGCCACATCAGCGTCCACACCTGGCCGGAGAAAGGGTCTCTGCAACTGGACATCTTTTCCTGCAAGCAATTTGATGTGCGGCAGGCCATTAATGAGGCGGTGCGGCAGTTTGGGATTAAGGAGTATGACCGTCAGGTTTTGGACCGGGGATTGGAGTTTCCGCGCAGCCTTGCCTTTGACTACCTTATCTCTGAACGGGTGAAGAAGTGACCGGCCAGGAATTCAATGCAATTTTGCTCTCCCTGTTGGGTATTGCGGCTTTGGTGGGAGCTATCCTCTTCTGGCGCATGTTCACCCGCATGGAGAAAAAAATAGATGACTGGTTTTCTCTGCATCTTGGATGCCGGGAGCGCCAATTCAAAGAATTTACCAATAAAAAAGAATTCGATGAATGGAAAAAAGGTCGAGATTTATTATGGCGGCGGATTAACCGTCATGCACATGATAAGGATGGGAAAGTAGTCATTACAGAGAGTCCGGAAGGGGTTTAATCATGGGAAGTATAAACGCTGCTCAAGGTGGGCCGCCTACTCCGCTTTCCGGCGGGGCATGGAAGCGGCGCGGAGACATGGGACATGGGAGAAGCTGGACGAGCGGGAGAAGATGAGTTTAATCGCGGCCTGCGTTAAAGATGAACTCTTTAACCTGCCGACAAGGAGGACCTGGTGGGAGATTTTAACCGGGCAATAGAGTTCGTGTTGTCAGATCGGATTGAAGGTGGGTACGTCAATAATCCCAAGGACCCGGGCGGCGAGACTAACTTCGGGATTTCGAAGCGGGCCTATCCCAAGGAGAACATCAAGGCCCTCACCAAAGAGCGGGCCATCCGGCTTTATAAACGGGACTATTGGGACGCCATCGGTGGCGGCGCCCTCCCCTCCCCCCTGGACCTGGTGCTGTTCGATTCGGCGGTGAACGAGGGGCCGGGGACCGCCCGGAAGCACCTGGCCGAAGCTCTGGAGGCCCAGGGGCGGAGCAAGGTGGGAGATGCCAACCCTGAATGGCTGGCGGCCGACATCATCTTCCTGCGCCTGACCCGGTATGCCAGCCTTTCCACCTGGGCCACTTTTGGGAAGGGTTGGGTGCGGCGCATGGTTATGCTTTACGACGAGGTGCGGGCGGCATGAAGTGGCGGGAGTTCCTCATCGATCCCAGCAGTGGCCAACTGAGCATGAGCCGCTTATGTTACGGGATCATCGCGGCTAGCTTGCTGGTGTTTGCCGGAGGGCTGCTCTGGCAGGGGAAGGCTGAGGCCCTGGTGGACCTGCTTAAGACCGCCTTGATCACCACCGCGGGGCTGTACGGGGCTAACAGTGTGGCCGGCGCCGTGGCGCGTAGGGGCAAGCCTTCGGCCTCGCCGCCTAAGTCCAAGACTCCCCATGAGCTCATCGCCCCGCCAAACACATAGGAGTCGGATATGTGGATGCTAACTTGGTTTCTCGGACCTGTCGGCAGGTATGTGGGCATTGCCCTTTTGCTGGCGGCTCTTTATGGGGGCTGCCAGGTGAAAAGCTGTATCAGTCACCAGGCCGAGGTGAAAGCAAAAACCGCGGAAAAGACCCTGGAGGTGGAACGTGAAGACCAAAAGGTTAAAGAGCAGGTTCGCCAAATGTCTGATGATGATCTTGCTGACTTCATTCGCCGCGGCGGGGTGCGCCAAAAGCATTGAGTTTGTGCCGCCGCCCCTCCGGGCGGCCCCGAAGTTGGAGAGCTTCGCCCCCGACAAAAACGACCAGACCGGGGAAAAGGGTTACTGGATGAATCGGGGAGACGCGGAGGACTTGGGGGGCTTCTTCGGCCACGTTCATAATGTGAGGGACGCCTGGAAGTAGGAGGCCCAAACCATGACATTGCGTGATGTTCCCTAGTGGCTGGCGGAAGGCGCTGCGTTAATGGAGGGCCTATCATGGACTGCCCGGTGATCGCGGTTCGGCATCGGTTGGACGGGGTGAAGGAATTGGCGGTGGAGCACCCGGCAGGGGGCGTGGGATATAAGCTTTTGGCCCTGTGCCCCTTAACCGCCAACAAGGTAATGCAGGAGCTTGTCAGTCCTCAGAGGGACGGGGGGTGGAGCCGGATTGTGGTGAGGGGGTAGACGGGCTTCGAGTATTCAATGCCCGGGCCCTGAACAAAGAGCATCAGGTAAAGTTGCCCGCAGGTCTTCTCGTTCTTGGGGTCAACCTTCTTGGCCCATTCGTGGCGCCGGTCCAGTGGACGCGCCATCTGGTTGGTTTGCAGGCTTTCATGCGGGCGTGTACTGGCCCACTGGTTCACGGTCGAGCCTGAAAAGCAGTCGGCCACGCTGGTCCGATTCCACGTCGATGATCGTCACCCCGATCAGCCCTCCATCCACCAGCACCTCCATAATCTGGTGCTCGGCCATGTCGCGTTCGGTGGTCTCAATCATAACCCACATCGTTCCCTCCTTTGCAATCGCTTGCAGTTAGGTTGGCGGCCAGAAAAGCGTCGATCAGCTGCCGGTGCTGGAAGTAAACCCAGAAGCTCACAGCCTCGGGAAGCGTCAGCGCCTTCCCGTCCTCGGAGGCGGTTGGTGCGGAAGGACGACCAGAAGCCTTGCTGACGGTCTGCTGACGGTTTTTTTATTGGTTTTTAAAGGGTCAACCATTTGATTTCCTTAATAATGATCTGGCTGGGGGACTAGGATTCGAACCTA
>JASEHN010000079.1 GCA_030018715.1 Thermodesulfobacteriota bacterium
CCGGAATGACGGAAAAGGGCTTTTTCAGACTTTTTACTAAGCCATCAAATCTTTTAACCCTGTTTTTAAAAGATGCGGAAGCGGGTCTATAAGCCGAGTTCTGTCTCCCCGGAAGGACCGGGGAGGGTGATCATTCCTCTAGCCCCGGCATTGCTGCCGGGATCTGGCGACCTACCCGGGAGCATCGAGCGGGCCACTCTCAAGCGCTCCTCTATTCGGTCTTGCTCCGGGTGGGGTTTGCCCTGCCAACCCTGTCACCAGGGTTGCGGTGAGCTCTTACCTCGCCTTTTCACCCTTACCCCGCGAAAACGCGGGGCGGTATGCTTTCTGTGGCACTTTCCCTGGGGTCGCCCCCGGTCGCTGTTAGCGACCACCCTGCCCTGTGGAGCTCGGACTTTCCTCCCGCCTCAGGCGGGCGATCACCCGACCCCCTTCCGCATCTTTTAAAAACAGGGGTCAAAGATTCAAGTGAATATTTGAAAAATAAAAAAACATTGCAAAATGTTCAATTAGAAATAAAGCATCCTCGCAGCAAGCTGCGAGGTATTTGTCATGCCAGCGTACGCTGGCATCCAGTTTCTGGATTCCGGCTTTCGCCGGAATGACGATGCAAGCATCGGGGTATTGAACCCGATAGCCAAAATAAAGAGTTCCCGTAAAAAAGTTTTTTCGTTGCTAAAATTTTCATTGATCATTGACCATTGATAATTTTGCAATGATAGCCAGACGTTAAAATGGATTATAGGCCAAAAAGAACAAAGAAAATTTTTATAATTTTCTAAGAAAGCGCTTAAGTATTTCACTTGACTCCTTGACCCCTTGAATCCTTGAACCCTTTTCTTTATTCCGTCGTTCCGGTGATTCTCTGGTCTATGGCTTCGTTGGCCAGTTGGTCGGCCCGGCGATTCTCTTCCCTCGGAATATAATGAATACTATATTTTAAAAATCGATTCAAGATCTCCAGGGTCTGTCGGTGCAGGATCTTGAGATTAGGCTCGCGCACCCGGTATTCCCCCCGAAGTTGCCGTACGACCAGCTCGGAATCCAGGTTCACGTTGACGCTTACTGCTCCTAATTGCAAAGCTTTTTCCAAGGCCAATATCACCGCCCGGTATTCGGCGACATTGTTCGTGGCCATCCCCAAAAAACACTTCAGTTCTTTCACGGTCCGTCCCCGGGCATCGGCAATCACGGCCCCGACCCCTGCTTCACCAGGATTCCCGCGAGAAGCCCCGTCGGTATAGATAAAAAATTCCGCAGCGACTTTTCTTTCGGGAAGAGCCTGATCAGCTTCCGTTTTCTCCCCGGCCCGCTCTGCGCTTTTTTCCAGGATGTCCCTAAGATCTTGGGCAGTTAAAGAAGAAAAGCGTTTGAGGGTCTTAGACACGCTAAGGGTCTTGGCCAGATGGCGCAGGACCGTTTCGGCGGAAGGAGGGGAACTTTCTTTTCCGTCCTGGAAGAAAGGGAAGGAGTCAGCGGATTTGCCGGCGCTCACGTTCCTTTGGCCTTATCCAGCCCATTGGCCCAGAAAAGAATGCGGCTGCAATTAGGACACATGATGAGAACCTCCTGTTTTTGCAGCTCGATTTGAAGCTGAGGGCGAATGTTAATATTGCAGGCCTGGCAGACGCCGTTCTGCACTTTAACGATGGCCACCCCCTGCCGTTTTTCCAAAAGCCTGCGATATTTATTAAGGAGGTCCAGGGGAATTTCTTTCTCTCTTTCCTGCCGTTCACGGACCTCGCCGGCCATCTCCTGGTCGAAAGCCGCCGCCTTTTGCTTAAGCTCGGCAATCTGCCTCTGAAATTCTTTGCGTTTAGTCTCCAGGTTTTTCTCGCCGTTGTTCAGCTTTTTCTGCATCTCTTCGATGCGCTCCAAGGTGCCTAAGATATCTTCTTCCCGCTGCCGGTTCAGTTTTTTAGCGCTCTCAATTTCCTTCAAGACGGCCTGGTATTCTTTGTTGGTTTTGATCTCAAAAACCCGGGCCTCGGTTTTTTTTATCCGGTCCATTTCCTCTTCCAGTTCCTTTTCTTTTTGCCGGCGCTCCTTCTGGAGCTTTTCAAACTCGGCCCGCTGCGAGAGAACTGTCGCTTCTTCCTTCCCAAGGTCTTCTTCCAGCGCCGCCAGGCGCAGGGGGATTTCTCCTTTTTCCCGCTCCATCTCCTGGATCTTCAGGTCAACGATCTGCAGAGCGGCCAGCTTTTCCAAATGCATGCGCAATTCCTTTCCTCCCTAAAAAAAACGCACCCCGAAAGGTGCACTTTTCAATTTTGACCCCGTTTCCCCGCGCCTGAGGCCAATTTCGTTCCCAAATAATTTTCTATCTTCGAAAACCATATAAGCATCCTGGTGGGCCCACCTGGGTTCGAACCAGGGACCTTCCGGTTATGAGCCGGTGGCTCTTCCAGCTGAGCTATGGGCCCTTTTTTTATCATCTTATAAAATAGCTGTTTCCGGCTCTGTTGTCAAGAATCTCCCTTTGACCGTCGATCATTTTAAGATTAGGCGAGGATTTTCATCCCTGCCCAGGCTCCGCCGGGAGGTAGGTCGGCTCGGGAAAATGCCGATCTCCCTCCTTACCCCTCTACGAAGGACCGAAGCTTTTTCGAGCGTGAGGGATGGCGCAGTTTGCGCAGAGCTTTAGCTTCGATCTGCCGGATGCGCTCGCGAGTTACGTCGAAATTTTGCCCGACTTCTTCCAGGGTGTGATCAGCCTTCTCATCAATGCCAAACCGCATCTTTAAAACTTTTTCTTCCCGGGGAGTTAACGTAGCCAGAACCTTCCGGGTTTGTTCCGAAAGGTTCAGGTGGACCACAGCTTCGGAGGGGGGGGTGACCTTCTTGTCTTCGATGAAGTCTCCCAGGTAACTGTCTTCTTCCTCTCCGATGGGAGTGTCCAGGGAGATGGGTTCTTTGGCGATCTTGAGCACTTTGCGCACCTTATCCAAGGAGAAGTCCATACGTTCGGCAATCTCCTCCGGTGTAGGTTCCCGGCCGATTTCCTGCACCAGGTAGCGGGAAGTGCGGATCAGCTTGTTGATGGTCTCGATCATGTGCACGGGAATCCGGATGGTGCGCGCCTGGTCGGCTATGGCCCGGGTAATCGACTGCCTGATCCACCAGGTAGCGTACGTGCTGAACTTATACCCCCGCTGGTATTCAAATTTATCCACGGCCTTCATCAACCCGATATTCCCCTCCTGGATAAGGTCAAGGAATTGCAGGCCGCGGTTGGTATATTTTTTGGCTATGGAGACCACCAGGCGGAGATTGGCCTTGATCAACGCGTTCTTGGCCAGTTCAGCTTTAGTCTCGCCGCTTTTTACGGCCTGCAAGGTGCGCTTCAGTTCTTCCACCGGCAGGTTGGATTCTGCTTCCACCCGGCGGATTTTCCGCTGGGCGTTCTTGACCACCCGCTCGTATTCCTCCAGGTCTTCTTTCTTCACGCCGGTCTTGCGCAGGGTCTTGCGAAACTCTCCCGGGTTTTTCTTCATCACCCTAAGAAGCCGCTGGAGTGAATCTATGGCCATACGCGTTAGATGCCGGATGCGATTCTGGCAATCCAGGATTTCAGCCTCAGCCTTCTCCACCCGTTCGGCCAAGCCCTTGAGCTTTTGCACAAATTTGTCGATATGCTTGGTTTTGAGGTTAATGTCCTTGAGGAGCGAGACAATCTTGTCTTTATTCGCCTGCAGGCGTTTTTCCTGTTGCATCTGGAAAGAGGCCGTAATTTTACTCTTCCCTAACCGTTCGCCAATATGCCGATTGCGTTCATTTAGCTTTTTAATCTGGCCGATCAGCGAAAGGATTCGCTGAACGTTAAATTCCTCTTCCAGAAAATAATCTTCCTCTTCCAAGTCCGGGGTCAATTCCTTGGTCTTAGCTTTCTTCAAACGCAGCCGTTCGCCGAACTGGATGATCTCTTTGATGGTTAAGGGGGAATTCAGGACGGCGTTGATGACTTCTTTTTCCCCGGCTTCGATGCGTTTGGCGATTTCCACTTCGCCTTCGCGGGTGAGCAGGGATACCGAGCCCATCTCCCTAAGGTACATGTAAACCGGGTCAATTGCTTTCCCCAGTCCCTCGGCTTCCAGCTCCGCTTCTTCTTCTGCCGGAAGGCGCTCTACTTCTTCCCGCTGCTTGCCTACCTTAACCTTTTGGGCCACATCGACCACCTCGATGTCCATCTCTCCGAACATCATCATCAGGTCATCGATCTGATCTGAGGATACGATGTCTGACGGGAGGAGGTCATTGACTTCGTCATAAGTCAAAAACCCTTTCTCTTTTCCCAGGTTGATTAACTGCTTGACTTTTTCCATCTCTCCTTCTTTGGCCATATAAAATCCACCTCTTCTTTGGCTTATTACTCGGCGTGAGGCTGGTTAGAACCAGCGGAATCATTTATCCATTTTTTTTGCTCCACAAGGAGCCGTTGCTTCCGTTTTAGAAGCTCCTTTACCCCAGGGGCGCTTAAGGGGCCTTCTTGACCCTGCCGGCTTCGTTGCCGGATTTCTTCATCCACATGCTGGATTTCCTGGCGCACCCGGGAAAGCTTTACTTTTTTTAGGCAATCTCTGAGCATGCGGTCGGGATCCATCACGCTTTCCCCGGTCAAAAGCAGTTCCGAGGTCAGGTCCTTGGATTCTTCATCGCCCAGATGGCTGAGGAATTCCTGGACATCCATTTCCCCCCGGGCTTCCTGAAAATTCAGGATTTCCCGGGCCAATTTTCGATGGGAGGGGTCGGTGAAGCCATCCTTACCCACGACTTCTTCGACCAGCGGAATTACCTGGTTGTTAAGCAGCATTAACTGCAAAAGGAGCCGTTCATGGGCTGGTCCTTTTGGGGGGCCCGGAGATGTTTTTTGGGCTTCGGTCAAAGGAGATGATTTTCCCCGAAGCTGGCTGCGAATCTGGGTTTCCTTCAACCCCAGCCGGCTGGCCACTCGTTCTATGTAAAGGTTTTGTTCCAGAGGATCCTTAAGGCGGTTTAAAGCCGGAAGAAGTTCACGAACGGCCCGGACCTTTCCCTCTACAGTCCTGATCGGATGCCGGCGCAGGGCCTGCTCCAATAAATATTCCACAAGAGGAAGGGCATTGGCCAGAACCTGCTCAAACCCGGCCCTCTTTTCCCGGCGGATGAAACTGTCAGGGTCAGAGCCGGCAGGCAGGGAAGCCACACGGACAGAGATTCCTTCCTGCAAAAAGATCTCCAAACTTCGCTGGGTGGCTTTTTGGCCGCCTTCGTCCGCATCGAAGACCAGAACCGCCTCATTAGTATATCGCCCCAACAGGCTCACCTGGGCAGTGGTCAGGGCAGTGCCCAGGGAGGCCGCCACGTTTCGGATTCCCTCCTGGGAAAGGGAGAGAAGATCCATGTACCCTTCCACGATCACGACATATCCGCGTTCCCGAATGGCGCCTAAGGCCGCGTTCAGCCCATATAGACTCTGACCTTTACTGTAGATGGGGGACTCCGGCGAATTCATGTACTTGGGAGGGGCCTGGTTGCCGTTTATCGTGGCCTCGCCAATAATCCTCCCCCCAAAACCGCAGACCTTGCCTCCCAGGTTGATGATCGGGAAAATTACCCTCTGGCGAAATCGGTCATAAAAATTAGGCTTTTCGCCCTGGTTTCTACCTTCTTTCCGGGGGATGATCAGGCCCAGGCTTTCGGCCAGATTCAGGGGAACTCCTTTATTCTTAAAAAAGATGGCCAGGGAGTCCCAGGAAGAGGGGGCAAACCCCAGGCGGTGGTCCTTGATAACTTCTTCTGAGATGCCCCTTTCGGCCAGGTATTTCCTCCCTTCCTCGCCGTCTTTCTGGGAGATTAGCAGACGGTGGTAGTATTCGGCGGCGACCTCATTGATCTCGAACAACCGTCCCTGCATACTTCTGCGGGCCTTCTCGGCTTCGGATAATTCCCGGCTGGGGAGGGTTATCCTGTATCGTTTGGCCAGCTCTTGCACGGCTTCGGGGAAACTCAGGTTGTTGGCCCGCATCAGGAAGTTAAAAAGATTTCCCCCGGCTCCGCATCCGAAGCAATGGAAGATGCCCTTCTCTTCGTTCACCGTGAAAGAAGGAGTCCTTTCCGAATGAAAAGGGCAGAGACCCAGGTAATTTTTCCCGGCCTTTTTCAGGGACACAAAGTCGCCAATGACTTCCAGGATACTGGCCCGCTCCCTGATCTCAGCGATTTTTCCTTCAGGAATGAAGTCGCTCATCTCAGTTCCGCCTAATTCCTTCTTTGCCTGAACGCCGGTTTCGTGTAGCGGCCGTTGGCGTAGATCCGATTTCTATTATGGTAACTCCGTCTCCCCCACGACCCGGAGCGCCAGGCAGGAAGGCCTTTACAAGAACATGTTCTCTTAAGTGTTCCCGGATCGCTTTGCGCAGCCGGCCTGTTCCGGCCCCGTGGATGACCTCCAATTCTCGGAAACCTGCTAAAAATGCTTCATCGATGCCTTTATCCACCACTGGAAGAGCTTCTTCGACGCGCAAGCCGATAACGTTTAGTTCCCGAGCAGCAGAGGGGATCTGGTAGTGAAGGAAATTAGAATGATTTGGTCGATTTTCTTTCTTTTTGGCCCCTAACTTTGGCGATAGGCCCCTTCCCAAATGGCCCAAAGCGGTATTTTCGGGAAGTTCTGAACCGCTTTGCCCTTGGCTTTCTGCGACGGCCAGGCTTTCCGCTATAAAGTGCCGGTTGATCTTTTGTTCTTCGGTCCTGATCGCCTGCTCCAGGCGATGCACGTCGGTTCGGCCCCTGGCCTTGAACTCGTTGATCAACCCCCTCAGATCTTCTTTAGCCTGGCGTACCAACCCTTGAGCTTCTTCGCGGGCCCTGGAAAGAAAAATTTCTCCCTCCCTCTGGGTCCGAAACAGGAAGGCTCCGGCTTCTTCCCGGGCGGTTTCCATTTCCTGCCGAAAGCGCTCGGCTTCCTGCTGTTTTGCTTCCATCTCCCGCTGGGTTTGATCCAGGCTCTTAAGCAATTCCATCACTTTGCGGTCGCCCTGGCCAAGATAACCCTTTGCTCTTTTCACCAGATCAGGGGGGAAACCCCATTTCTCGGCCATGGGTAAGGCATAACTCTCGCCTGGACGGCCGTAGATCAGCCGGTAAGTGGGGCGGAGCGTGTCAGAGTTGAACTCTACTGAAACATTCACTATATCCTGGTGAAGGGCCCCGTAAGCCTTGAGCAGATGGAGGTGCGTGGTAACGACCGTCTTCGCTCCCCGCTCCCGCAGCCCATCGATCAAGGCCATGGTCAAGGCCGCTCCTTCGGCAGGATCTGTCCCTCCCCCGACCTCGTCCAACAGGATGAGGGAGGACTTGCCCGCCTCTTTGACGATCCTGGAAGCGCTCTGTATCCAGGCTGAAAAAGTGCTCAGGTTGTCCTGCAAACTCTGCTCATCGCCAATATCCGCGAAGATATTGTTGAAGACCGCCACCTCACTCTCCCCGGCTGCGGGAATGGGGATTCCACACTGGGTCATCAAGGTGAGGAGTCCCAGGGTCTTCAGGGCTACGGTTTTCCCTCCGGTATTGGCGCCGGTTACGATCAGGGTGTTTTGGCCTTTGTCCAGATGGAGATCGACCGGCACGACAGCTATTGGTTCAATCAGGGGGTGGCGGGCGCTTAGCATGCGCCAGTGCCCCTCAGCGTTTAGCAATGGGATCGTTCCCTTAACAGCTCTGGCGTATTTGGCCTTGGCAAAAACCAGGTCCAGACGGCCTAACAATTCCACTGCCTGGAGGATTTCTTTGGCTTGCTCCCGGACCCTAACAGTCAGGTGGAGGAGAATCCGTCGTTCTTCTTCTTTCTCATCCTTAAGGAGCAAATTCAGTTCATTGTTTTCCTCCACGGTGGAAAGGGGCTCAATGAAATAAGTGGCCCGGGATTGGGATTGATCGTGGATGATTCCCGGCATGATATTCTTGAGCTCGGCTTTTACCGCCACTACATAGCGCTCGTTGCGCAGGGTGATGATCTGATCCTGAAATATTTTCCTTAGGTTTTCCTGTTCCCACAGTGATTCCAGGGCGTTGCGGATCCGGCCGCGGAGGCGGGAGACTTCCTTGCGGATGTGCCGCAGTTCCGGGCTGGCCGAATCCAGTATGTCCCCGCGAGGTCCGAAGGCCGACCGTAACGCTGCATAGAGCTCCCTGAACTCCGGAAGTTCCTCCATCCACTTTTTCAGGATGGGATGATTAGCGCTGGCTTTGCGCAGGAAATGCTTAACTTGACCAGCCGCCCCCAGAGTGCTCCTTAAAGGAAGGAATTCTTCGGGAAGCAAACAGGTTCCTTCGACGCGAGATCTGAACAACAGGGGCCGCACGTCATAAGCCCCTTCCAGGGGGATGTCCCCTTCTTCTTGCAGAGTATCAGAAGCTTCAGCTACTTCATTAAGAAGGGTAGCAACTTCTTCCGGCCTTGCGGAGGGACGAAGGGCAAGACAAAGAGCCTGGCCTACCTCCGAGGAGGCATAACCCTGCAAAATTTGCAAGAGCCGATGAAACTCTAAAACACGGAGCGAACGCTCCTCCATGAATTTGCCTCTGGCTGCCGGGGTGGCTACTCCGACAGCCTTATCTTTTTTAATGAGGTGGCCCTAAGATTGTTTTTCCACTTCAGTGCAGTCCAGCGTAAAAGGCGAAAAATGATCGATGATCGTGGAGCGAAGGTTGGAATACTTGTGTTTACACCCCGGTTCATCGCAGCCGTAAAAAACAGGAACTGCGGCAAAAGGAGTTATTCGCTCGAGAACGAGAAAGAAAGAAATTATAACCCCCTCCCCGCAGCCGGTATTTCCGGGCGGCATTAGGGTCCTGGGATAAGCGTAAGGAGAGCTTGCCAAGAGGAATTTTCAGCTCGCCGGCTTGGATAATTTTTGTTTGACGATCTCGCTGACTATTTTTCCTTCAGCCCGGCCGGCAATTTTAGCCATGACCCCTTTCATGACCTTGCCCTGGTCTTTGAGACCGGTGGCCTGAGTTTCCCCGATAACTTGCTCGATGAGCGCCTCGATCTCCTGCTGGGATAAGGATTGGGGAAGATAACTAAGGAGATATTGGAGTTCTGCTTCTTCCTTCTCCACCAAGTCCTGCCGCTGGCCCTGCTGAAAGAGGCGAATGGATTCCCGCCGCTGCTTGACCAGGGTGGAGATCGCCTCCATCACCTCGGCGTCCGCTAATTCCTTCTTCTGGCCGCTGACCTCTCGCTTCTTGATCTCGGTTCGCAGAAGACGCAACGCCGAAAGTTTTCGTTCATCCCGGGCTTTAAGAGCCTCATTGGAATCTTTAGCGATTTGTTCTTTGAGTGTCATGCCCGATCACTCGTCATAGACCCGCGTGCGCTTCAAGGCCCGCTTGCGCGCGGCCAGGGCTTTCTTCTTCTTCTTCACACTGGGTTTTTCGTAATGTTCCCGTTTGCGGATTTCCGAAAGAATTCCAGCCTTTTCGCATTGCTTTTTGAATCTTTTCAGGGCATTTTCGAAAGATTCACCTTCTTTAATTTTGACCCCCGGCATTCATTTTCCCCTCCCTCCCAAACCGATTGTATTTTTTCAAAAAAACATTTCTTTGCAGATTAAAATTCTATCGGGTTATTTTTCCGGAGCAGAATTTTTTAAATTAAAATTAGCCACAGAGGGCACAGAGATCACAGAGTTTTAAAACCATGA
>JASEHN010000080.1 GCA_030018715.1 Thermodesulfobacteriota bacterium
CCACTTGCTGCCCGATTTGGCGCTCAACTTCTCCCACCTTTTCGCTGGAGGGATATTCCAGAAGAGGTCTGGAGGACTTTACCAGATAATCGACTTGAGAGATATGGAGGAAAGAATTTCCCAGGACACGGGGCATCTGGTCATTTACTTCGGCGATGACCATTTTCGCTTCCAGAGCCGTGGGCAGAGAATGCCCGATGGAAACTCCCAAACTCAGGTACCCGTTCTTATCCGGCGGTGAGAGATGGACAAGAGCCACGTCAATGGGCCAGATTCCGCTTTTGGAAAAAACAAAGGGAGCATCCCCCTGGCGCATGGGGATGTATTTTACAGTTCCCTTTTTGATGAGGTGGCGGATTCTCGGGGCGCATTGCCACGTTCGAAATGAAAAGCTTTCTTCCAACCCCTCCTGAAGAAATGGGTATTCAATCTGCAAGCCACTGACGATCTCCACTTTCCGCAAACGGTCTTTCTGGGCGATTAAAGCCTCCATTAACGTTTGTGGCATACCACAGCACAAGGGAAGTACCAACCTTTCCCCCGAGTTAACTTTTGATACGGCTTCTTCTGCCGAAACCCACCTGGCCTGCCGGCTCATTCCTCTTCCTCCGCCCGCAAAAGTCCGAAAGCCCTCCCTACAACCGCCTTTTCTCCATCCTGCTTTTTGATGGACAGTTCACACTCCACGTGGTAATTTCTTTCTTTTTTTTGAACATCCTTTACTGTGCCTTCAATCCGTATCCTATCTCCCGGCCGGATAGGAGCAACGAAACGGACGTCCAGAAGCTTCCCTCCAACAGCCCATCCTTCTCCGAAGCATTGCATCATCAATTCGTTCAAAAAGGCCAAAGACATGGGGCCATGGGCAATGGTTCCCTTAAAAGATGTCTGCTGGGCATACTCGGGATCTACATGGAGCCGGTTGAAGTCCCCGGACAATTTGGCCCAACGCATGATTCTATCCTGATCGATCGTCTTCTCGATCGCTGGAAGCAGATCCCCTGAACGGATATTTTTAAGCAAGTCTCATCCTTTCCAATCTTAAAGGGTCCTTGGATTCAAGGGTTCAAGGGTTCGAGTGGAAAAATTACTGCATGAACTTTTGATTTGTTTTTTTATCCTTTCACTTGACCCCTTGAATCCTTGACTCCTTTCTTTTTTTACGCCTTACGTTTTCTTTCAAACTTATTTCGGCCAGATGGCATAAAGTCGTATGGTACTGATCGGCACGGACTTTTGGTTTTCAGCTCTTATCAAAAAGGTAACCCTTTTCCTTCCCTTCTCATCCAGATAGCTCTCGACCACCCGAGCCTCGACCTTCAGGGTATCCCCGATCCGGATGGGCCCGAGAAATTCGAACTCCTGCTTGGCCAGCACCCCACCGGAGGGCATGGTGTAATCTTGCAAGTAGGAAACCCGGGCGTAAATGGCGGCCAGGCCTGGAGGGGCAACGGGGGGGCCGAGAAGCTTTTCTTGGGCGAGGGCTTCGTCCCAGTATAAGGGGTTCCGGTCCCCAACCGTCTCCATAAACTCCTGGACCAGCTCCCCAGTGATCGGGTACTCCAGCGGCCGGAAGGCCCGGTCCACGGGTAGGTCGGTAAAAATCAATTCTGGTTTGTTTTCCATAGGGTCCAAAGCGATCGCTCCCTTTTAAGTTTTCAGGGGAACACCAGCTTGACCTGGCCCTGCAGGTAAATGTCCCCGTTGGCTTTCTGGCTCAAAACTTCCAGAAAGGCTCGGCCCTTTTCCTTCTCCAGGCCCAGAGGTTTAAATCTGGTGACCAGAATGGTTCTTTCTTCAATTTCACTTTTCACAAGCACCCCGTCGAGGTCAATGCCCAGGCCGGCGGGGAGGGGCCAGATTTTTTCCAGGGCTTCGCGGATGACCCGGCCGGGTAGATCCTGGCGAGGGGTTCTTGCACCCAAATTTTCCACGGAAAAAAGGGCGGGCGGCACTTCCCAGCCCAGGCGGAAATCCTGGGGAGAAAGGGGTTGGGGGCTGCGATGGCGAATGGGACCGCTGCGGGTTACATGGCCCAAGAGCTCCCGCCCGCAGATCTCCTCCGCCATGAGGGCGGTCTCGATCACCTCCTGGATCTGCAGCCCTGTTTCGATTCCCATCTCTTCCATCATGACGACCATGTCCTCTGTACAAGTGTTACCGGCGAAACCCTTATGGTATTTGGGCCGTCGAGTCGCTGGCTGCCCTCCCATCCCACCGAAGGAACTGTCGTGATAAACAATTCCTTCCTGTAGGGCCGCCAAGGTGTTGGCCAGACCCATCCCCCTGGTGTCGTGGAAGTGGGCGATAAAGTCCACTCCAGGAAAGCGTTCCTGCATCTTCCCGAATACTTCCCTTACCTGTTTCGGGTTGGCTTCTCCTGTCGTATCTCCCAACATGATGGAGGTCGCCCCCTGTTTCAGGTACCAGTCCGTTAACTCGATGATTTTCCCCAGCGGGACTTCTCCGGCCAGAGGGCACCCGAAGGCCGTGCCGATGCAGCCGATCACTTTCAACCCGGCCTGCCTGGCCCGCTTCACGACGTCGGCCAGGGGGGGCATGGCTTCCTCGAAGGTCCGTTCCAGGTTGGCCAAAAGATGGTCTTCACTGGCCGAGAGAATGGCGGTGATCTCCTGAACCCCGTAGCCCTGATCGCAGGCCTCCAGCAGCCGATCCAACCCCTTGTCATTGGGAATGATGGCTATGAAGGTCACATCGGGGGGCCGTTGAATCCCCTTGAGCACCTCCAGGGAATCGGAAAACTGCCGGATTAATCTGGGATGGGCGAAGGAGGTGGCCTCGATGCGCTTGAAGCCGATCTCCACCATCCGGTTCAGGATGGCGATTTTTTTCTCGGTGGGGATGAACTGGTCTTCCCCCTGCAGCCCGTCCCGCGCCCAGCACTCACATATCTTTACCCGTTCTGGAAAATGGATCATACTCTTCCTCCCTTTAATCTGTTTTCAAACCCAGTTGATGGCAGATGATCCTTCGCTGGATCTCTGAGGTTCCCTCTCCGATCTTGAGCTGGCGGGCATCCCTCCAGTAGCGCCCGACCGGAAATTCCCGCATCTGCGAGTACCCCCCGAAGATTTGCATCGCTTCGTTGGTCACCTTCTCGGCCATTTCTGTGGCAAAAAGCTTGGCCATGGAGGCCTCGGCCGTACATTTTTTCTTCTGATCGACCATCCAGGCCACCCGGTAAATCATCGTCCGGGCGATCTCGATCCAGGTGGCCATGTCGGCCAGCTTGAAACCGATGGCC
The DNA here is from genome assembly GCA_030018715.1 of Thermodesulfobacteriota bacterium. Lineage (GTDB taxonomy): Bacteria > Desulfobacterota > SM23-61 > SM23-61 > SM23-61 > JAHJQK01. The sequence continues at coordinate 3,266 of JASEHN010000080.1, forward strand.
TGGAATTGACCGATGGGCCGGCCAAAAGCCACCCGTTCCTTGGAATACTGCAGGGCGGCTTCGAAAGCGGCCCGGGCCACTCCCGTAGCCCCGGCCGCAATGACCACCCGCCCTTCCACCAGAGTTTTTAAAATATCCCGGAAGGCCCCTTCCCTTTCGCCGACCAGATTTTTTGCGGAGATGGGGCAGTCCTCGAAACTCAATTCGGCAGTCTCTGAGGAACGGCTCCCTTCTTTCCTCAGCTTGCGAGACACCCGAAATCCCTCCGTTCCTCTCTCCACGATAAAGAGGCTGATCCCGTCGAACCCCCGGCTGCGGTCGGTATAGGCCGCAGCCAGGATGAAATCAGCCAGCGTTCCATTGGTAACAAACATCTTGGATCCCCGCAGGACATAGCCATCCCCCTCTTTCCGGGCCCGGCTTTCAATGGCCTGCACGTCCGAACCGGCGTTGGGCTCGGTAAGGGCAAAAGCGGCGATCTTTTCTCCCCTGATGGCCGGGAGAAGAAAACGGGCCTTTTGCTCTTCCGTTCCAAAGGCAAAGAGAGGGAAGGTCCCCAGATGGCTGTGGGCAAAGAGGGAAGTGGCGATTCCCCGGCAAATGCGAAACAGCTCCTCAGCCCAGATGCACTCCGAGATCTTATCCGCCCCACTTCCCCCGTAGGCCTCCGGGTAACGGATGCCCAGGTATCCCAGCCGCCCCATCCTGGGGAAAAGTTCCAGGGGCAAACGCTCTTCTTCTTCGGCCTTCTCAACCAAGGGAGCGATCTCCCTTTCTGCGAAATCCCGGATGGCCTTCTGAAAAATCCTCTGTTCTTCGGAGAGGTCAAAATCCATGTGGGCCTCCACTCGATCTGGGGTACATCTCCCGCAGTTCGGTCTTGAGCACTTTGCCCGTAATATTTTTGGGCAAGGAGGGAACAAAGACCACCGATTTGGGTTGTTTGAACCCGGCCAGGTTCAAGCGACAGTGCTCCAGGATCTCTTTTTCGGAGCAGGGGACCCCCTCTCGTAATACTATCACGGCCTTCACCGCCTCGCTCCACCGGTCATCGGGAATCCCGATGACCGCCACTTCCCTGACCGCCGGATGGGAAGCGATCACCTCCTCCACTTCCCGGGAGTAGATATTCTCCCCGCCGCTTTTGATCACGTCTTTTTTTCGGTCCACCAGGAAAAGGTATCCTTCTTCATCCATCCATGCCAGGTCGCCCGTGTGCAGCCATCCCCCCCGCAACGTCCATTGGGTCTCCTGGTCCATCTTCCAGTAGCCTTTCATTACATTCGCACCCCGCACCACGATTTCCCCGACCTGGCCCGGGGTCACTCGCTTCCCTTCTTCGTCCACAATCCGCACCTCAACGTTAAAAGCCGCCCGGCCGCAAGACCGCAATCTTCGGCCAACCTCTCCTGCCTCGCCCTGGTGGTCTTCGGGCCTTAGCAGGGAAATGAGCGGGCTGGCCTCGGTCAAACCGAAGCCCAGAGAAAACTGGCAGGGAAAGACTTTTTGGGCCCGGAAGAAAAGGTCCGGTGAAAGGCAGGCGCCGCCGTAAAAAATCGTCCGCAGGGAGCTTACATCGTATCGGGCCAAGTCCGGGCAGGCCAGAAGGTCATGAATCATCGTAGGAACAATCCAGGTGCCGGTCACCCTTTCCCTCTGAACCGCCTCCAGAAAAGGGAGGGGATCGAACCGGCCGATAAAGACATTGGTTCCCCCGACAGAAAGGATTTGGAGAAAATACTCCACGTCCGCGATGTGGTACAAGGGCGCTGCGTTCAAAAAGACATCTCGGCAGGAGAACCTCCGCTCAAAGATCCCGGTGAGGGTGTTGGCCAGGAGATTCCCATGAGTGAGGAGCACTCCCTTAGGGGTTCCGGTCGTGCCGCTGGTGTACATCTGGATGGCTACTTCTCCCTCATTGAAATCGAAGTCTGCCCAGCGAGGAGAACCGGCGCGAATAAGATCTTCATAGTCTAAAAAGCCCTCCGCCTGAAGGCCCCAGCCCACCCGGAATGGCAGCCGCGGCAGCATTCCGGCCATAGCCTGGACCGTCTGCCGAAAAGCGCCTCCTGAAACCAGGCCCCTGGCTTCGCTGTGGTCCATGAGCCTCATCAGCTCTTGGGGAGACAATCGAACATTGAGCGGCACTAGCACTGCCCCAAGCTGGGCACCGGCCAGGTAGAGTTCAGCGAACCGGTGGCAGTTGGGAAGGAGGGCGGCAATCCGATCTCCGTGCCTTGCCCCCAGGCCGGACAGCCCGTTGGCCAAGCGGTTCACCCGTTCCCTGAATTGGCCGTAGGTGAACTGCTCGCCGCCGCACACCAAAGCCACCCGATCCGCATAAAACCTTGCTGAACGCCACAGAATCTCCTGGATTCGCAAAATCTCTCCTTCTTCCCGGAGGGCTACCCTGGAAAACCCTTTCCCCGGTAGCGGGAAGAGACCGGCCGGGCTCTGAGCCGAAGGAGGAAAAAGGAGGAAACAGGAAAATAGCCCCTCAGGCTCATAGGAAAATAGAGCTTGGTTCAAAGCTCCCCTTCATATTCTGCCGCAGGGACCGGCCGTGAGTTTTTTCCCCAGAATTGCCAACCGGCCAAAAACCCAGCCATTCCCAGTCCAACCAAATCCGTTCGCCATTCCGGCACGGCCAAAAGAAGCCCCGAGGATAGGAACCAGATCCTTGAGGGGAGTCTTTGGCTCCCCAGGCCCTGCAGGTATCCTTCCAGGGAACCGCTGATCAGGAAAACCCCCACCCCTGCCGTTAACAGGGGGAAGACGATTTCGGACAGAGGCGCCTGAAGGACCAAAGCCGGATTGAAGACAAAGAAAAAAGGAATGAAATAGATGACTGCCCCAACCTCATTTACCCCATTTTTTTCTTTTTCTTCTGCCACAGGCGGCGGCCGATCAATACTCCAGCCAGCCCCAATCCGATCAAATCGGTGCGCCATTCCGGTACCGCCAGAAGCATCCCGGCCGTCAACAACCAGATTCTCGCCGGAAGCGATAATTTCCCCAAGCCTTGAAGGTATCCCTCAAGGGAGCCACTGATGAGAAAGACTCCCGAGACGGCCGTTAACAGGGGGAAAGGGATATCTTTCAGTGGTGCCTGGAGGACCAAGGCGGGATTGAAGACAAAGAAAAAAGGAATGAAATAGATAACTGCTCCCAGCCTCATTGCCTGAAAGCCCGTTTTTACCGGATTGGCCCCGGCAATGCTGGCCGCCGTTATTGCTCCCAGAGCTACCGGAGGAGTGATGAAAGAGACCAACCCCCAATACAGAACAAAAAGGTGAGCCGCTAACGGGTTGAGTCCACTTTTGGTCAAGGCCGGTGCCAGGACGATAGCCAGGAAAATATAGCAGGCTGCGGCGGTCATGCCCATGCCCAGGATAAAACTCGTTAAAGCACCGATGAGGAGGAGCAGAATTACATTCCCTCCGGCAAATGCCACCAGCTCCCGGGAGAAAGAATGAGCCACCCCGGTTACCGAGAGAGCTCCGATTACCAATCCGATGGCGCCCAGGATGGCCACCAGTTCGGCCAAAAATTTTCCCGTTCCGGCTATCAGTTGCCCAAAGGTTTCCCATGATAAACGGGTCTCTTTTTTGGTCATGGCCAGCAAGAGAAGGAGGGCAGAGGCGTAAAAAGGCGCCCAGGCTTCGACTTTCAAGTAGAGCAGGAGGTAGATGAGGAGGAAAAGAGCCAGCAAATAAAACCAGCCTTCTTTGAGAGTAGCGGAAATGGAAGGGAGTTCCTTCCGATCCAACCCCTGCAAACCCACCCGCGCGGCATAGCCGTCGGTTTGCAGGAAAAGTCCCAGGTAAAAGAGGACGGAAGGAACGATGGCGGCAACGCATACCTGCCAGTATGGGATGGATAGAAATGAAGCCATGATAAAGGCCGCCGTACCCATAACTGGCGGCATGAGCGCACCTCCAGTGGAAGCGCATGCCTCCACAGCCCCGGCGTAATAAGCCGGATAGCCCGTGCGCTTCATGGCGGGGATGGTCATGGACCCCGTGGACACTACGTTGGATATAACGCTGCCGCTCAGCGTTCCAAAAAGGGCGCTGGAGATGACCGCCACCTTGGCGGGTCCGCCCCGGGAGTGGCCCCACAAGGCCAGGGCGAAGTTGATGAAAAACTTTCCCCCCCCGGTAGTTTGCAGGACAACTCCGAAGATCATAAACCCGATCAGCAGCGTACCCACTACCTTCATGGGGATTCCCAGGATGCTTTCCACGCTCATGGCATGATATCGGGCTGTGACCAAGAGGGAAAAATCTCGCCCTTCCAGAAAACCGGGCATAAGGTGGGCGAATAGAGGATAGAAGGAAAAGAAAAAACAGGTGGTCATCAAAACTCCCCCAGCTACCCTCCTTACGGCCTCCAGCATCAGCAGCCAAAGGATGAGGCTGAGTGCCGTTGGCCAGGGCGGCGCCACAAATTCCCAACCCTTTTCAATAATTTTCAAGGCCGCCGAAGCAAAGTATAGGGAAATGCCGAAACAAAGAAAAAATAAAAAAATGTCATAGAAGGGAACTCTTTCCTTGGGACTGGTTTTACTCGCCGGGAAAACGATGAATACCAGCGAACCATAAAAGGCCAGGAGTAAATAATAATAGGCCGTTTCGATGAGCATGAACCCGAAAGGTTTCAGGAGGAATATTTGTTGGATGGCCAGAAGAATGCCCAGGCCGGAAAAGACCATCAAGAAGATCCACCAGATGCCCGTCAGCTGTCTATGCCGTTCACTAATGATCACCCCAGCTACCTTTCTCAGGCCCAGGGGGCCTTTTCAAAAAGACCCCCTGGGCTCTTTTGCGCCGCTATTGCGTTTTTTCAATATTCAATCATCCAGCCTTTGGCTTTTCGCTTTTCTATCCACAATTTAGAAAAGTCTTTTTCCTTAATTCCTTTCTCGGTCGCCTCAGTTTCAACCGCATCCCATTCTTTCTTTACTTCTCTCATGTGCTCGATGAGTTTCTGGTTCCATTGGTCATGCTCTGGCTTCCAAATCCCGATCTCTTTGAAAAACTTGATGGCGCCCTCGTGAAAGGGGCAATTGGCCGGTGGCACACCTGCTTTCTCCAGCCTCCAATGAGGCATGGCCTTATGGCCATCCTTATACAGGGGATAAGCTTCGTGTATGGCCTTCACCAGGGCATAGACTTCTTTGGCGCTGGTTTTTTCGAAGGTGACCATGTTGGGATAGCGGTAGGACCATACCTCATCAGGCTTCCCTTTTTTGAAACTCGGGCCGTCATCCCACAGAACCGGGCCCAACCAGGGGGTGATCGCCTGCATGCTCGCCCATCCTTTTTTATCCGCATGGGGGTAGATGACATGAGCACAACCCCGCGGGGACGTCCCGAGCTCGTAAAGCAAGGGAGCATCATGACCGGCTATGGCTGCATCCACCTTTCCTTCGATTAACCCTTTCAAAGAGGCAGCGTAACTGGGGAATTCCACCTTGAGGACATCCGCGAAAGTCAAGTTCGCAAAAGCCAGTGTGGAGACGGCTTTCACGTTTAGGGTGGAAGCCCCCACAACCCAGGCAACCCTTTTCCCTTTTAAAGTATCGGGAGTGGTAATTCCTGATTCCCGGGTGACAGCCATGATTGTCACAAAATGGGGAGCAATTACTTGCCGCAATGGCTGAGGTCCCAGCCCCATGGCGTTGCATTCATACAAGCCTTCAATGTAGAAAGCGGATTCATCGCCCATATTGGCATAGGTAGCTGAACCTGTAAGTAAAGGCATAAATCGACCTATGGATGTCCCAGAGGGAATCACTCTGATTTTGACCTTGTATTTCTTCATCAATCCATCGGCCACCGTAGCGGTCTGCACATAACCAGTGGAGCCAACATCGTAAGCAGTCCAGAACATGCTGGGGGGTAAATTGGGCAAAGTTTCGGCTGCCCAAAGTGGAGGAACCAATAAGGCAATGAAGCAAAGAAAAATGACTCCAGCGATCCATCGATACTGTCGAACCATCGGGAACCCTCCTTTCAATCTTGGATTTTATTTCCTGAGCCTCCCCTGCCCATGGAATCTTCTCTTCCCTCCCTTCAGGATCCTCTCGGGAGGGAAAACTTGTTTTTTATCGGCCTTTTCCGTATAAACCTTTCAATTCTTTTTTGTCTATTTTCCCCCCTGGGTTCTTGGGTAAGGAAAGGACAAACTCCACGAACCGGGGCTTCTTGTAGCTGGCCAGGTTTTTTTTACAAAAAGCAACAATTTCTTCCTCAGTGGCTTTCATTCCTTGCCGAAGGACCACCATGGCCTTCACACTTTCTCCCCAATACTCGTCTGGGACGCCGATGACCGCGGCTTCCAGGACAGCGGGGTGGGTAAGGAGGACTTCCTCGATCTCCCGCGGGTAAAT
>JASEHN010000081.1 GCA_030018715.1 Thermodesulfobacteriota bacterium
AGGGGGATGAAGGGGGATTTGACAGCTTTTCAAATGGCTAAACTGTTACAAAAAACCACATTCAACTTTAATCACTTAACTTTAAGTGTATAAGAATTTGCTTTTTTCAACTTTAGGCACTTTAGTTCACTTTAGGCACTTTAGTCACTTAACTTGATGATTTTTTTCTCGGCGATCTCCGCGTGCTCTGCGGTGAGTTTGATTGGAGAAGATGATGAAAATCCTGGTCATCGGCGGAGGAGGAAGGGAACACGCCCTGGTCTGGAAAATCGCTCAGAGCCCGGCGGTGAAAAAGATTTATTGCGCCCCGGGAAATGCCGGCATTGCAAGGCAGGCAGAATGCCTTTCCATTTCGGCCGAAGATGTAAAATCTCTGGCAGCCTGGGCTCAAAAGGAAAAAATCAATCTCACGGTCGTCGGCCCAGAAGCCCCTTTGACCATGGGCATTGTGGATGCCTTCGAAGCGCGCGGGCTGCGTATTTTCGGGGCCAACCAGAAAGCGGCAGAAATCGAGGGGAGCAAATCTTTTGCCAAGGATTTGATGAAAAAATATGGCATCCCTTCAGGAGATTTCCAGGCCTTTGAGGATTACGGGGCTGCGGTCGAATACGTTAAAAAAGCCGGAGCGCCCATCGTGGTCAAAGCCGACGGCCTGGCCTCGGGTAAAGGGGTTATATTATGCCATACGCTGGAAGAAGCCTTGGCCGCGCTTCATCTCATCATGGTCAAAAAAGCCTTCGGAGCCGCCGGAAGACGGGTGGTGGTGGAGGAGTTTCTGCAGGGGGAAGAGGCTTCTTTTCTGGCTTTCACGGACGGAGAAACCGTCCTGCCCCTCCCCACTTCCCAGGATCACAAGGCTATTTTTGATCATGACCTGGGGCCGAACACCGGAGGGATGGGGGCTTATTCGCCAGCGCCGGTGGTAAACGACCAAGTACATCGCCAGGTCATGGAGCAAATTATGATCCCCACCGTGCGGGCCATGGCTCAAGAAGGAAGGAAATATCGGGGGGTCCTCTACGCCGGCCTTATGATCAAAGACGAAAAGGCCAAAGTCCTGGAGTTTAACGCCCGTTTTGGAGACCCGGAAACCCAGCCTCTGCTTATGCGCATGAAAGGCGATTTGGTCCCTGTCCTTAAAGCAACGATTGATGGAAGCCTGTCGAGCCTCATGGTTGAATTGGACGAACGGCCGGCTGTTTGCGTGGTCATGGCCTCTAAGGGTTATCCTGGGGCTTATGAAAAAGGAAAGGTGATTTCCGGTTTGGAGGAAGCTGCGAAGATTGACGATGCTTTCGTCTTCCACGCCGGCACAGCTTTTAAAGGTGGAAAAATCGTCACCAACGGCGGAAGAGTCCTGGGAGTCACTGCCACAGCCCGGGGAATCAGAGAAGCGATTGGATTAGCCTATGAGGCGGTGGAAAAGATTTCCTGGGATGGTGTATATTACAGGAAAGACATCGGACAAAAAACCTTAAAACGAGGAGATAGAAAATGAAGACCAAAAATCCACTTGTGGCAATAGTCATGGGAAGCGGCTCAGACCTGCCGGTCATGGAGGAAGCAGCCAAGGCTCTTGCGGAATTCCAGGTTCCCTATGAAATAACCGTTTCTTCTGCCCATCGCGCCCCCGAACGAACGGCGGAGTATGCCCGAAAAGCAGCCGAACGGGGCATAGAAGTCATCATTGCCGGGGCCGGGGCCGCAGCCCATTTAGCCGGAGTGATGGCGGCGCACACTATTCTGCCGGTCATCGGAGTTCCCTTAGAATCAGCCTTGATGGGGCTCGATTCCCTGCTTTCCACGGCCCAAATGCCCGCAGGAGTTCCCGTGGCTACCGTGGCTATCGGTAAGGCCGGAGCCCGGAATGCCGGCATCCTGGCTGTCCAGATTCTATCCGGCAAGCATGAAGAATTGAAAAAAGCGCTGCTTAGCCACAAAGCTTCCTTGGCCGCCAAGGTGGCCGAGCAGGCCGACAAAATCAAAACGAAATAAAACTTTAATTGCAGAGCACGCCGAGAAAAAACAATAATTTAATTGTATAGGAATTTCCTTTTTTCAACTTTGATGGTCTCGTAAAAAGTCGTAAAACTGTCACTCCTGGGAAAGCAGTCCGCCTCAGGCGGACAGAACTGCTTGAATTTACTGGATTCCGGCTTTCGCCGGAATGACATAATGAAGGGAATTCTGACTTCTTACGAGTTCATCAACTTTAGTCCACCTGCGGCGGAATCACTTGAGACGCTTGACACTTATCCTTTACTTTTTCTTAAACATGGTTTTAAAAACTCTGTGATCTCTGTGTACTCTGTGGCTAATTTAAAAAAGCGGTTAAAAAATTTTAAGGAGCGAAAGCCTTGGAAACTCCCTGGTTAAAAAACTATGAAGATGGAGTTCCTCCCTCATTAGTCTATCCCCGTGTTCCCCTCAGCCATTTTTTGAAACAGGCGGCGACCTCCTTTCCCCAAAACCTGGCCATGGTCTTTGCCGGAAAAAAAATTTCTTACCGGGAACTTAAGGAAAAAGTGGACGCGCTGGCCAACGCCTTGATCGCCCTGGGGGTTAAGAAAGAAGAACGGGTGGCCTTGCTCCTGCCCAATAGTCCTCCCTATGTCATCGGTTATTATGCCATCCTGCAAGCCGGGGCCATGGTGGTAAACTTAAACCCCCTGGCCGTGGAAAGGGAGCTTCTCTATTTCCTGAATCATGCCGAAGTCCGCACCATTATCTTGGCCGAACCGCTTTTCCCCCGCATTGCCAATATTGCGCCGCAGAGCTCGCTGGAAAACATCCTGGTCGCCTGTTTGCGGGATTGGGGGGCCACTCCCAAACTTTCCGGAGAAAAAAAAGATTTAATTCCTTTCGATGTCCGGAAAGGAGTTTATTCCCTGGAATCCCTGCTGGACCAGCACGCCCGGCGGAACCCCCCTGAGGTTGAACTGCAACCGGAGGACAATGCCCTCTTGCAGTACACTGGAGCCATTACCGACGGTATCAAGGGAGTTGTCCTCACGCATGGCAATTTAGTAGCCAACACTTTACAAATTTTAAGCTGGGTTGTCCGGTCCCGCCCCGGGAAAGAAGCGTTTTTCTCCGTCCTACCTTTTTTCCATGTTTATGGAATGGCTGTGGCCATGAACATGCCCATCTCTCTGGCCTCGACCATGGTGATCTCGCCTCGATTTGAGGTCAAAACCGCCTTGCAGGCCATTAAGCGTTACCGCCCGACTTTTTTCCCGGGGGTTCCCCCGATGTTCGTGGCCCTCTCCCAGGAGAAAGATGCGGAAAAATACAACATTTCCTGCCTGCGGGTTTGTTACAGCGGTGGAGCTCCATTATCCCTGGAGATCTTGGATGATTTTGAAAAATTAACCGGCGCCCGTATTACCGAAGGTTATGGCCTGGCCGAGGCATCGCCGGCCACCCACTGCAACCCCATTTTCGGAAAGCGCAAATTAGGAAGCGTGGGACTTCCTTATCCGGACACTCTGGCGCAAATTGTTGACCTGGAGACAGGAAAGCAGGTTCTCCCTCCGGGCGAAGTGGGGGAATTATGCATCAAAGGACCTCAGGTGATGAAAGGCTACTGGAAGATGCCGGAGGAGACAGCCAATACCATCCGGGATGGCTGGCTATACACGGGCGACATCTCCCGCATGGATGAAGATGGTTATTTCTACATCCTGGATCTTAAAAAGGACATGATCATCGCCGGAGGATTCAACATATACCCCAAAGACATCGACCAGGTGTTGGCCGAACACCCGAAGGTAGCCGAGGCCATTGCCGTGGGCATTCCGGACCGCTACCGGGGCGAGACGGTTAGGGCTTGTGTTGTGCTCAAGCCCGGCCAATCGGCCACGGAAGAGGAAATTCTTGATTTCTGCAGAAAGAACCTGGCCAAATATAAAGTCCCTACTCGCGTGGAATTCCGGCAGGTACTACCTAAATCCCCTTCGGGGAAAATTTTAAGAAGAATGCTGCGGCAGGAAACTATCGATACCGAACGGAAAAAGGCAACGGAAAGATGAACGTTGAAATCCTCAAAGCTGACTCCAGGGGAATCATCAAAGCAAGCCGGGTAATCCTGCAGGGGGGCGTGGTGGCTTTCCCCACGGAGACGTTCTATGGTCTGGGAGCAGACGCCCTGGACATAAAAGCGCTGCAAAAGATTTTCCAGATCAAAGGCCGGGAAGAAAATAAACCCCTGCTCCTGCTGGTGGGCGACCGAACCTGGGTTCCGGGTCTGGTGAAAAATATACCTTCGGCGGCCGAACCCTTGATTAAAAAATTTTGGCCGGGACCCCTGACCCTGGTCTTTGATGCTTCCGAGCATCTTCCCCCCATTCTTACGGCGAACACGGGAAAGGTGGGTTTGAGAGTTTCCAGCCACCCGGTGGCCCAGGCTCTGGTCCAGGCTGTGGGGAGGGCGATTACCGGGACCAGCGCCAATCTTTCCGGGCAGCCCAGCTCTTCCCTATCTTCAGAGGTTTTCCAGGCTCTGGGAACACAGGTGGAGGCAATCCTAAATGGCGGCAAGACTGCCGGAGGGCTGGGCAGCACTGTCCTGGACGTTTCCGGCTTCCTGCCCAAGATTATCCGCCAGGGAGTTGTTTCTCCGGCAGAGCTGGCCCCCTTCCTTAAGTAAGGTTAGGATTTAAATTGCTCATTTGAGAAGGGGCAAAACTCCATATTTTTTTCTTGACGAATCTTTCTGGCAGAAGATAAACTCAAATTGAAAATAATTTAAATCCCGGGCACAGACGACCGCTCGCTTCCGTGTGCCGCCGAGAGGAAAGGGGGACAAAAAAATTGGGAAAGAGGTTTTTAAAAGCTTCTATCGTCTTAATCGGTATCTTAGTATTGGTTTCCTTAGGAGTGGCCGTTGCCCAGCAGAAGAAAGTGGGGGGAGGGGAAATAAAATATGAGGCCAAAGGAAGCACCGGGCCTGTTCTTTACAGCCATGATTCGCACGTGAACCAGCACAAGTTTAAATGCACCGATTGCCACACAAAAATCTTCAAGATGAAGAGAGAAGATTTAAAAATGACCAAAGCCACCCACAACCAGGAAAAACATTGCGGAGTCTGTCATAACGGCAAAAAAGCCTTCAGCCAGACGACCGATGCCGACTGTGCCAAGTGCCACAAGAAATAATTTTTCCTAAAGTGTTTGCCTTTTAACCGGCGTTGGGCGGGGCTCAACGCCTTTTTTTTACCGGAGCGTCCATTGTCCAGGAACGAAGATAAGGGACTTTTCCCCTCCCTCTGGGATTCACTCTCCTCTTTGCGGTTGACCATCGCCCTGCTGATCATCCTATCAGTGGCCTCGATTTTCGGCACGGTAATCCCGCAGAACGCTTCTCCGGAAGAATATCTCCAGGTTTACAAAATTACCACTTACAAAATATTGCGCATCTTAGGTTTCCTGGACATGTATCATGCCGGATGGTTTATTCTCCTTCTGGCGCTCCTTTGCTTAAACTTGATAGCCTGTTCCCTGAAGCGTTTCCGGACTACCTTAAGATTTTTTACCCCCGAGCTGCGCCTGGATGATGGGCAATGGAAGACCTACTCCCCGGGCCAAAAATTTACCCAAAATGGCCTTCCCGCTCAGATGCTTCCCGGCATCCGGGAAACTCTCTCCAGGAGTTTTAGTCCCCCCAGAGTCGTGGAAGCCTCGCCGGCTTTCCACCTCTTTGCCGAAAAAGGAATGTTTTCCCGCCTGGGGGTTTATTTCATTCATCTTAGCGTACTGGTCATCCTGGGCGGATCCCTTATCGGTTCCTTTTACGGGTTTCGGGGGAATGTGAACATTATTGAAGGACAAGAGGCTGATCAAGTTATCTTACGAAACGGGGAGCATATTCATCTCCCCGGATTCAACGTCAGCCTGGAGAAATTTAGCGTTTCTTTCTATCCTACCGGCGCCCCCAAAGAATTCAAGAGCATTCTGACCATCAGGGAAGGCGGCCGAAAGGTTCTCACCGAGTCGATCCTGGTCAACCACCCCCTGACCTATAAAGGAATTTCTTTTTACCAGTCCAGTTACGGCATAGCAGGTGTGGAAAGGGTGATTCTTAACATAAAAGACCGGGAATCAGGGAAAGAAGTATCCCTGTCGGCTATGATGGGCAACCTGACAGAGATTCCGGGAGCTTTAAGCGCTTTCAGTCTATCCCATTTCCTGCCTGATTTTCAGGGAATGGGGCCGGCCTTTCAGGTGATTTTTTCCGAGCCTAACCAGCCTCAACAAAAATTCCTAATTTTACAGAACCACCCGGAGTTTGAAGAAAAACGACCGGGGCGCTACCGTTTTATGATCAAAGAAATCGAGCCCAGATACTATTCCGGCCTTCAGGTAACCAAGGACCCGGGAGTATGGGTGGTCTGGGCTGGCTGCTTCATTATGATTGCCGGGTTTTATATGACTTTCCTCATGTCCCACCGCCGGGTATGGATACGGTTGACTGAAAAAGGAGCTGAAACGTTCATTGAAATTGCCGGGTCCAGCCATCGGGACCGCACCGGCTTCGAAAAGGAATTTCAAAAAATCGGGCAAGCCTTAAACGATTCTCCGATGGGGCTTAAGGAAGTCAAAGAAAGTGAGGGCCACTCATGATCAGTGCCAAGATGGTCAGCAGCGTAACCTTCCTTTATCTGGCCTGCACCGTGCTTTATTTCAACTATTTTGCCTTCCGGTCAGAACGGCTGGGAAAATTCGCTACCGGACTTTCCTGGATAACGCTGTTGCTGCATACTGCTGCCATCCTTTGGCGCTGGGTGGAATCCTACCAATTAGGGATAGGCCGGGCTCCCCTGACCAATATGTATGAATCTCTGGTTTTCTTCTCCTGGTGTATCGCCTTGCTCTATCTCCTTTGGGAAAGGAAAATAAAATCGAGGATCATCGGGGCGTTTGCCATGCCCTTTGCTTTTCTTTTCATCGCTTATGCTTCATTGGCCCCGGGTATCTCTGACCGCATCGACCCCCTGATCCCGGCTTTACAGAGCAACTGGCTGCATGCTCACGTTATCACCTGTTTTTTAGGCTATGCCGCTTTTGCCATTTCCTGCGGTGTAAGCATTATGTATTTGATAAAAATAAGGAAAAAGGAGCAAGGGAAGAAGGAATCTGGCTGGACGGCCCTGTTTCCCCCGCTGGAATCTTTGGATGACTTGATCTATAAAACCATCGCCGTCGGTTTTCCCATGCTGACCATCGGCATCATCACCGGCGCAGCCTGGGCCAACTATGCCTGGGGGTCGTACTGGAGCTGGGACCCCAAAGAGACCTGGTCGTTGATTACCTGGTTCGTTTACGCTCTCTTCCTCCACGCCCGCTTTACCCGCGAATGGCGGGGGAAACGCGCGGCTTTTATCTCCATTATCGGTTTTGTGGCAGTTATTTTTACCTACTTCGGCGTGAACTACCTTCTTGCGGGTTTGCATAGTTACGTTTGAGCTTCACTAAGAGTTAGTGCTTAGTTTAAAAAAATTCGCGTATGCATAACTTTCATTTATGGGCCTTAAAGGATATCCTCGAAGTCATTGACCATTGCCTATCACCCATAACCTATTACCTATTGTCTTAATAGAGGGAAGGAAAAAGGGATGATAGAGGGCCAGGGAGGGAAATGTCCAGATACGAGACCTGACCCCAATCTCACTCATTTCTCAGTCCAGCAAGAGTCAAGAGCAGACTTGACCCCATTTGCTACACCTTGTACCTTGCTTCTTGCACCTTTGTTTTTATTAACGCCTAACGCCTGGCGGCATGAAATGAGAATTGAAGGAATTGAGCAACGTCCCCCAAAAATTTCTTACAAAACGACGTTAAAGTGAAGAGATAACAACATGAACGAAAAAGACATAAAAAAGGTTGAAGAAGTTTTTAAGCATCACATTGGTATCTTGTCCGAGGATTTTCAACATAAGCTGGATATCGTAGTCGAAGGCCACCAAATGTTGTCCGAAAAGCTTGATCGTGTTGAAAGCCAACTTGAACAAAGGATCGACGGCGTTGAACAGAGGATTAATGAGGTAGACGCCAAATTATCAAAGAAGATTGACGGTGTACGGGACGATCTAAACCAGAAGATCGACAGCGTCGAAGTCCGCCTCAGCGAGAAGATTGATGCCGTGGCTGCTGACCTCACTGCTCATCGGGCCGATACCGAAGGGCACAGGATAGGTTATCGGATAAGCGAAAGCAGAGATTAATAATTTTAAAAATCTGTTAATTCAGCAATTCGCAATCCGAATTCCAAAATCAGCAATTGAAAAATGACCCAATTACCCATTGATTTTTCGCTATGAGCCCTAATGGTTGTTAAAGGGGAATAAATCTGATAGGATCTATTTAAAGAATAAGAAGGGAGATAATGATGAAAACCTTTGAATATACAGCAGTTGTTTGGAAAGAAAAAAAGGGTTTTGTATCCAAATGTACTGAGTTAAGTGTGGCAAGTTGTGGAGATACACTTGAAGAGGCCGTGGGCAATCTCAAAGAGGCCGTAGAACTTTATATTGAAAATGCCAAAGAACTTAATTTAATGGAGGACATAGAAGAGAGCCTTACAGTAAAAGAAAAGTTTACTGGTAGCTTTGCGTTAGTGATTTAATGCCAAAACTTCCGATAATATCTTCTAAAGACGTCATCAGAGTTTTAAACCATTTAGGATTTGAGCCAGCTCCTAAAAGAGGCAAAGGAAGTCACTCGGCCTTTGTAAAAAAGACAGAAGAAAAGACCCGCTTGTTATTGTCCCGCACAAAGATGAAATTCCACGAGGTACGTTACTCTCAATTATTGAACAGATGGGATTGATAAAAATAGAGTTTATCAAAATCTTAAAAAGTTTGTAGATAGAAAGACTGGAGGAATCAAAGAAACCAGAATTGTCAAAAATAAAGATTTTACCCCCAGCCCCAGAGATAGACAGGACAGACGCAAAAAAAGCAATGAACACATTTAACTCTATAAACGAAATTAACGATCCTAACGGTCCAAACGATGAACGTTTTTATCACCTTCCGCCTCACGTTAAGAAATGAGAAGTGAAAGAATTAAACAACGTCCCCCACGTCCATGTTACTTTTGCCAAGGCAAAGTTGTCCACCAACGTGTTACCCTCGATTATAGTTGGGGTGATAATCTGGTGGTTATTAAAGACGTTCCCGCCGGCGTATGTCACCAGTGTGGTGAAAAATACCTGTCGAGTGATGTTTATAAGGAATTGGAAAAACTGGCAAAAAGCAAAAGCCACTTAATGGGCAAGATGGCGGGACGTTGATTTAAATGCAACATTACAACTGCCGGGGAAGTTGCGGTTGACTTCTAGGGGTATTTCGCACCTTGTGTGGAGGGATAGGGAGTATAAGCTTCACTTTCAAAATTATTTTTCTTTTACACTATGAGCTATGTTGCTTTCAGCTTTTTCGCTGTGATCTATGACCTATAACCCATTACCTGTTTTTTATCGCCTTACGCTTTACGGTAAGAAATGAGAATTGAAGGAATTGAGCAACGTCCCCCAATTTCATGGAGTGCTGGTACAAATCAAAGGAGAAAGCTATCGCATAAAATAATCACCGCCTCTAAACCGCTAAACTGCCCCCATCTCTGCTGCTCCGGCAACGGGACGCATTC
>JASEHN010000690.1 GCA_030018715.1 Thermodesulfobacteriota bacterium
AAGGATTTCATCTCCTCCAGAAATTTTCCTACCCCTGCTACCTTCTCTTCCACCACCTCCCGTTTCCAGCAACCCTCATCCAGAATGGCCCGTATGAACCCCAAGATGAGAGCCGCGTCCGTCCCCCATCTCGGCCGAAGCCAGGAGAGGGCGAAAGGAACTAACTTTGTCCAGCGCGGATCTACCAAGATTAACCTCGCCCCTCGGAAACGAATCGCTCGTTTGATCTTATAAGCCACGATGGGAGCGGTTTCTTCCGGGTTGGCACCGATGACCATAATGGTTTTAGCTTGCTCAAGATCAGCGACGGGGTGGGTCATGGCTCCCCACCCCATTTGCGGGCCAAAAAACTGGGGGGAGGGGAGCCCCTGGAATCCGCTGGCATTATCGATGTTATTCGTCCCTACGGCTGCCCGGGCAAGTTTCTGGAAGAGGTAGTTCTCCTCATTGGTGCACTTAGTAGAACCGAGGAAGGCCAGGGCATGGGGCCCACGCTGCCTGCGGATCCTTTCTATCTCACCGGCTACAAATTTCAGGGCCTCCGGCCACGAACAGGCGACAAGTTCTCCGTCTTGGCGGAT
Source organism: Thermodesulfobacteriota bacterium (assembly GCA_030018715.1). GTDB lineage: Bacteria > Desulfobacterota > SM23-61 > SM23-61 > SM23-61 > JAHJQK01. The sequence continues at coordinate 582 of JASEHN010000690.1, forward strand.
TAGGGGGGTCTTCAATCGCTCGGGGTGGCGGATGAATTCCCATCCATAGCGCCCTTTGACGCATAGAGTGGGGTTATTTACCGACGCCTTTTTCCTATCGGGTTTTACCTCGACGACCCGCTGGCCATCCATTCCCAAAAGGATCGCGCAGCCACAACCACAATAAGGGCACACCGAAGAAACCTGGCGAGTGGCCGTACTCCAAGAAGGTTTGCCTTCCTCGCTTAAAGCGCCGGTGGGGCAGAGCTCCACGCAGGTCCCGCAGAAGGTGCACTCCGATTCTTCCAGAGCCTGGTCCTGCCAAGTAGCTGGTTTGGTATCAAACCCGCGCTGAAAATAATCAATGGCCCCTTCCACTACCAGTTCATGGTCTGCCCGGATGCACTTCCCGCAGACGATGCATTTGGAAAGGTCCCGTCTGATGAAGGGATTGACCTCCTGAGTTCCAGAATAGTGCGGTAACTTATAAAGGCCCAGCAAGCCAATGTCCAACTCAGAGGCGATCTGCCTGAGCTGGCAGCGGTTCCCTTTGTCGCAAAGAAGGCAGGATTCCGGATGGCTGGCCAGCATTAATTTCACGACCATTCTCCTGGCCTCCAGGACTCTTGCCGAATCCGTGCGAATCACCATCCCGGGGGATAGAGGAGCTACGCAGGCGGCTAACAGCGCCCCGGTCTTTTCTTCTTCCACCAGACAGACCCGGCAGGCTCCCACCGGCTCAAGGTGGGTATCATGGCAAAGCGTGGGAATGCGGATTTCCATCTCTGTAGCTAACTCCAGGATGGTCGTCCCGGTTTTTCCACTGGCGGCCAACCCATCAATTGTCACGGTGATGGTACTCAAGCCTTCTCCTCCGTCCCGTTAAAAGTTTCTCTTTCTCTTAAGCAAGGCCCACGCCAGCATTTAGGCACCTATTTCCATCTCTGGAAAGATAAGTCCCAATGCGGTTTTTCAGACGTTTTTATGGGAAAATCTTTTTAAGAACCAAAAAGGGGGCAAAGGAGTAATTGGGGGTATTTTCCCCCATAATCATCCTTGATCTTGGCTTTATTGAATATTTTAGGCGGGGAATTTTTGGGCTTGCTGGGGAGTATATTCCCAAATAAAAATCTTCGCTCAACCTTCTTCAAACCCTGGTGTTGGTGTTTTTCAAAAAGATACCAAA
>JASEHN010000082.1 GCA_030018715.1 Thermodesulfobacteriota bacterium
TCACCGAGATTTCCACCGCCACCCGCAGACCTGATAAGGTCATCGGGATGCATTTTGCCAGCCCGGTCCAGGTAATGAGGGGCGTTGAAATTATTCGCGGTCTGGAAACCTCTGATGCAACCGTCCAGTTGGTGGAGGAGCTCTCTAAGAAATTGGGCAAGGAAGTCTTTATGGCTAAAGATTTCCCAGGATTTTGCCTGAACCGGATGTTTCCTCTATTCATCAATGAGGCTTTCTATGTCCTTATGGAAGGAGTCAGCAAAGCAGAGGACATCGATACGGGCGTACGCTTGAATTTACGGCATCCCATGGGCCCCCTGGAATTGGCCGACTTCGTGGGATTGGACACCATATTATCCATCTTGGAGTATTTAAATCGGGAAATAGGCGACCGATATCGGCCCTGCCCTTTACTGAAAAAACTAGTCCTTGGAGGACATTTGGGAATCAAAACCGGCAAGGGTGTTTATGATTATACGGCAAGCGTGAAAAAAAGCCGGATATTATGAAGGAAGCAGAGGATTTTAAAGATGGTGCTGAAAAACATCTGGGGGGTGATCTTATGAATTTGGCCGCCATTTCTTTGGAATACCAAGCCATTCGCCGGCCAGATAAAACTGCGGTCGTATTCGGGGAGAAGGGGTATTCTTATTCTCTTCTGAATGCCGAGGCCAACAAGGTGGCCAATGCGTTTGTGTCCATAGGGGTTGAGAAAGGGGACCGGGTTTCAATGTGGCTCCCCAACTGCCTCGAATTCATCACTTCTTTTTATGGCATCCTGAAGGTAGGCGGGGTGGTTGTCCCAATGAACATCCTCTTCAAGGCCAGAGAGATTGAATACCTCCTGTCTAACTCGGAAGCGAAGGTTCTTATCACAATGGCCCCATGTTTAGAGACAGTGAGGCAAGTGAGGAATAAACTGCCCGCTTTGGAAAAAGTCATTGCCGTAGGTTTGGAGGACCACGCGGCCGATGCTCTCTCTTTTGAAAAATGGATCGGACTATTTTCAGAAAATTTCTTCAGCATCGATCTTAGCCTCGATGATACCGCCACCATTCTTTACACCTCTGGCACCACCGGAAACCCCAAAGGAGCCATGCTGACCCATCGCAATCTGTATATGAATGCCGAATATTACGCCGAGGGCCTGGGGGCCAATGAAAATTGGGTGGGAATCTGCCTGCTTCCCCTATCCCATCTGCTTTCCCTGGCTGCAGGCCAATTCGTGCTTTTTGGCCGGGGCGCTACCCTGCATGTAATGGAGCGATTCGTGGCCGAGCAGGCGGCGATGATCATCGCCCGGCACAAGATTAATTATACCTTTGCAGTGCCTACAGTTTATGCCACGTTCTTGAACTTGTCTGATGAGCCGCAGTATGACCTTAGCTCGCTGGAGGTCTGTATCACCACCGGGAGCATGACGCCTTTGGATTTAAGGAAGAGATTTGAAGAAAAGTATAATTGCACAACCATTCAGGCCTATGGCCAGGTAGAGAGTTCACCGGTCATAACCATGGATCGATTGGATTTGCCGAGAAAGTTTAAGAGTGTTGGCTATCCATTGCCGCAGATAGAAGTGAAAATTGTAGATGAAGACGATCATACTCTCCCCCCCAATACCCATGGAGAGATATGCTGCCGGGGTCATTGCGTAATGAAGGGATACTGGAAGAACCCGGAAGGGACCGCCGAAGCCATAAAAGATGGTTGGTTGCACACCGGAGATATCGGGGTGATCGACGAGGAGGGGTACGTTTACATCTTTGACCGCAAGAAAGACATGATTATATGCGGGGGCTACAATATCTATCCTATCGAAATAGAGAATTTGCTCTATGAAAATCCCAAAGTGCTGGAAGCATCAGTGGTGGCTGTTCCCGATGAGAGGCTGGGAGAAATTCCCAAGGCCTACATTGTTCTGAAGCCCTGTGAGACCGCCAGCGAGCAAGAAATTATGGATTATGTAAAGGATAAGTTAGCGGCTTACAAGAAGCTGCGGGCCGTGGAATTCTTAAAGGCCTTGCCCAAAGGTCCAACGGGGAAGATCCTGCGCAGGGCTCTTCGGGAGAAGGCTTGATTTTCTAAAAAGGTGGGGTTCCGGTCAATAAAAAATGAAGCAGATCAACGATCTTTGAAGGCCTGCTTGAAATTTCCTCTGTGCTGCTGGCGCCGATTTAATGGGCGGCCGATCCTCAGCATGGAAAATCTATTTGATCCGCCCTTTATAACTTCCTCGAGCTAAAATAAAGATTGCTTCGCTTTGCGCGCAATGACAGAATGAATAATAGTGCTATCATGCGAGGATTCTGCTTCGGCAAGAGATTAGGCTATCTCTAATGCAGACCTTTAAAATATCAATGAAGCCAATCATTGCCATCGTAGGCCGGCCTAACGTCGGGAAATCAACTCTTTTTAACCGCCTGGCCAAAAAGCGCAAGGCCATCGTCGAAGATGAACCCGGAGTGACCCGCGACCGTAACTATGCCGAGGCCCTTTATGAAGATCGCCCTTTTATCCTGATCGATACCGGCGGTTTTGAACCCGCGGCCAAAGCGCCCATCCTCAGACAGGTCCGGGAGCAAGCAGAAGTGGCCATTCAAGAAGCTGACCTCGTCCTTTTCCTAATGGACGGAAAAGGAGGGCTGAATCCCGCGGACATTGAGGTTGCCCATTACCTCCGAAAAGTAGCCAAACCCGTCTTCTACGTGGTCAACAAAATCGATGGAGAGCGGCAAGAGGAGAACGTTATAGATTATTATCGGCTGGGAGTACCCATACTGTACTCCGTCTCAGCCGAGCATGGCCGGGGCGTAACCGATTTGATGGACGGGGTTTTTAAGGTACTTCCTCCCGCCCCTCAGCAAGATGAAAGAGAAGAAGGAGAAATCCGGGTTGCTCTTGTGGGCCGGCCCAACGTCGGGAAATCTTCCCTCCTGAATAAACTCATCGGGCGCCCCCGCGCCGTCGTTGATTCTACGCCGGGCACGACCCGGGATGCGATCGACACCCCCTTCAGGCGCGAGGGCCGAAAGTACGTCTTTATAGACACTGCCGGAATCCGGCGTAAAAGCAAGGTGTCCGAACAATTGGAAAAGTACATGACAATTAGGGCCCTGAGGAGTCTGGAACGCTGCGACGTGGCCCTGATCCTCCTGGATGGCTACGAGGGACTTACCGATCAGGATGCTCGCATCGCTGAATTTGCCGAGGAGAATGGCCGGGCTTTGATTCTCGTGGTTAACAAATGGGATTTGGTAGGAAAAGACACTTCTACTCTGGAACAATATAAAAAGAGAATCCGCAAAGAAATCAAGACCCTTGATTATGTACCCATCCTTTTCATCTCTGCCCTGACCGGCCAGCGCGTATCCAAAATCTTCGCAGCCGTTGACGATGTGATCGCTTTGCACCGCAAGCGCATTCCCACAGCCGAACTGAACAAATGGCTTAAGGAAACAGTTCTAAGCCACCCCCCTCCGCTTTCGGGCAGCCGCACTGTGAAGATTTATTATATTTCCCAGGTGGATGTGGCCCCGCCAACTTTCACTCTTTTTACCAATGAACCCCGGGGCATAACCGAATCTTACCAGCGGTATCTAACTCGCCAGTTGCGGGAAAGGTACGGGTTCGCCGGAATCCCCATCAGGTTGTTGTTGCGCCAGCGGAGAAAAGAGGGGAAATAAAAAAATTGTTGACACCATCCCTGGAGGAGAATATATTGCCTTTAAATTCCTGCAAAACCGAATCATTGGGGTGCGGAGATGAACAGGATATGGCTTAGCAAGGTTGGGCTCTTTAGTTTGTTCTGGATTGTTTTAGTCTCCTCATCCTGGGCCGGGCAGGTGGTTACGAAAGATGCCAAGTTGTGGGCCAAAAAGGCCTTGGCCGAAGAAAAGGCTCTTCCTGCCCTGACTGCCCCGAATACCCTCGCTGTCCTATATTTCCAAAATAAAACCGGCCAATCAGGCTTAGACCCCCTGCAGAAGGGCTTAACCCTTATGTTGATCACGGATCTTTCTGCGATAAAAGGCCTGCAGATCGTGGAAAGGGTTAAGCTTCAGGCTCTGGTAGAAGAAATGGGGCTGGGAGCCTCTGGATTGGTGGAAGCCGGCACAGCTCCCCGCGTAGGAAAATTATTGGGAGCTCAATGGCTAATAGGCGGAGATATATTGCAAGGCAAGTTAGAACAACTTAAAATTGAAGCCAATACTCTGGAGGTGGACACTTCTAAATTGCTCGGGCCTTCTCTAACGGAAGGCAAGTTAACCGAATTGTTTCGCCTGGAAAAAGAGCTTCTTTTTGAGATCATTAAACTGCTAAAAATCGAAGTCAAACCCGAAGAAGAAAGAGCCTTAAAAAAACTTTGTACGACTAACCTCCGCGCCCTTACAGACCTTTTTAGGGGAGTGGAAGCGAGCGACCGCGGGAATTATGAAAAGGCGGCCGAATATTACGAAAAAGCCTTAAAGGAAGACCCGAACATTTGCGTGGCCAAAGGCGCTCTGGATCAGTTAAAAGACCTCGGCCTCATTAAGGTCCCAAAAAGAAGCCGGGAAATGTTACGGTCCTTACGAGAACGCACTTCGCTCACCGATCAGTTATCTCCGGAAGATGCCACGAAAAGAGAAAGAACCCTGAAAGACGTTCCAGCCCCTGTAAATATTGATTTATTGTTCCCATGATCATAAAGAGGAACGCTATGAAAAGGTTATTATTCATGGTAGGGGTTCTGGCCTTACTGGCCATCAACATTTATTGCGGAGGTGATTCCTCTACGAATCCATCGGGTACAACCACGGTGACGATCAATCTGGGAGAAACAAGAACGGCTTCTCCGGAACAGGGAGGAATTCTGAAGCAGACTTCCGTCGTTCCATCCAATGTGACGACTATCCGTTTTACCATCAGCGCCTCCGGTATGGTTACGATTCAGAAAGTGATTACGGTGGCCGGAAGGACAATTATTATCGAGACCTTTGAAGTTCCCAACGGGTTGAACAGGCTTTTTGTGGTGGAAGCGCTCGATGAGTCTGGCAATATCCTATACAGGGGAGAAACCATAGCCGACCTGGACGGTAGGCTCGTCACTCTCCGGATCGTTCTGGAAGCTACCGGAGAAGAAGCTCCCATAGACCTTTATATCAGCAACGTAGTCAATAACGAAATCGACTTAAGTTTTGAGGTCAACAACAGCGGAAATGTTGCGGCCAATAACGTTCTGGTTTTTGTTATTTATAGTGATGCCGAATCCCAAACTTGTCAAAGCTTCTCGCTTACTGTACCTGCGGGCGGCTCCGTCTCCCAAATCCTTCCTTCAATTTATGCTTCTTATTATAAAATCATGGTTGACCCGCTCAACACGATCTCCGAAACGAACGAAGAAAATAATGTCGAATGCAATTGGGCCGAGGAGGTATGCTTCGCTCCCCCGCCCACTAATTGCCCGTGATGGAAGGATAGGTAAAGGGAGTTGGAGTTTAATATCGTAGAGCAATCTTCTTTATCAGAATTTTAAAGGGTCCGAGAGGGTGGATCGTCATGAAAAAACTCAAGTGGTTGTTGCCGCTGGTCATGGTCTCCTTAGTTGCCGGGATAAGTTCAGCGGCCGATTTCCAGGTGCAGACGGGTTTTCAGTTTGACCGGTGGGATGATACCACCAAAGCCAAAGGAAGCCAGGTTTATATTCCCTTCCGACTTGAGGCCCAATTCCAGCAGTTCTCTTTCAGTGTGCTCACCGGATATGCCTACACGTACTATGACCCATCCGCAGGAGAAAGCCGATCTTTGAACCATGCTCTCGACACCAAATTGAATTTTTCTTACGAAATTTTAGAAAAGCTGCCGGTTGATGTCCTTATCGGACTGGATTTCAATCTCCCTACGGGCAAAACCGCTCTCAGCCAGAAGGAATTATCCCTGATCATGGATGCGGAACTCGTCTCCATCAATCGGTTTGGCGAAGGGATGAATGTCAACCCCACTTTGACGGTGGCCAAGGAATGGGGGAACTGGGTGGGCGGTATCGGCATCGGATACATCTGGCGGGGGAAATATGATTACAGCACGAATATGAAGGAATATGACCCAGGGGATATTTTTAATTTTAATGCGGAAATCCGCTATGACTTTTCCCGTTACTGGAAGGCTCGGCTCTTTGGCAATTACACGTGGTACGAAAAAGATCAGGTGCTTTACACCGACCAATATAAAGAAGGCGATTTTTTCCTGGTCGGCTTAGGGGTCTATTACAGCCCCCAGAAGTGGGATGCCGGCTTTACCCTGAGAAATATTATAAGGATGAAAAGTAAATTTCAGGCGCAGCCCTCAGGGGTCCTGGCCATTGAAGAAAAAAACAGCCATGGAAATGAATGGATCGCGGATCTTGGGTTGCGATATTTTTTGAGCGAGAGGACTACCTTAAAGTCCTATCTCCAGGGGCTTCTAATTCAGGAAAATGATTACCCTGCGGATTCCAGCCGTTATGTGGGAAAAAGAGCGAAGCTTTCTCTGGGGCTGGGCGCTTCAAGAATATTCAATCCTCATCTGGAAGCGGAGCTTTTAGTTAAAGGTTTCGTCATGCATGATGATGAAGCCCGGTTTCCCGAGTATAGGAGCGCACGGACTTACCGGGGGTTTTCCGTGGGGGCCCAACTGACCGGCAGGTTCTAAACTGTATTGTAATTCAGAAGCGGGAGACCCAGGCAGGAGGACATTCTCCCGGAATCATAAGGCAGCGGTCCTTCCCTGGATCGAGGCGGGTTGAAAACAAATATTTCCGCTGTCCTTCGAATCCGCCGTTCCTTGGCGGAAACTCGCCAGAGTGCTTTGCATAACTTCATCTCCCGCCGATGTTTCCTCGTTCATGCTCTCCGGCCTGGGTTGCGACACAGTCTCCCAGGGGAGAGGGAGTTTTCGGATGGAAACTAACCGGAGGCTGATCAAAGCTCTTCAGCTGCTTTTTTGGCCGCATCCAGTAAGGCCGGTAAATCCGTAGCCGACGTGGTTTTTTTAACGGCCTTTAAAACCTTTCCGCTCTCCACCTCCAGCAGGCGCAAATCGAGGCGCATCTGATCTTCGATGATTTGATACCCGCCAAAGATCATGCGGCGCGCTCCCATTAACCTGCCCAGCTTTAATCGAGTCTCCTCATCTACCAGAGAAGTCGTTCCCAGGCGAAGTTCTCCGAGAGCCAGGATTAAACGCTCTCTTTCAACGACCACGTAATCTCCCCTTTTTTTAAGGGTTTCGATAATCTGCATCGAAAGAAGATCTCCCAGCGGCGGCCGGGGAATGGCGGAGGGAGTCAGGTCATCTAAATCCCACACGGCAACCGTTATCCCTTTTTCATTAATGGGGGTTTTAGCGGCGCAGGCCATGAAAAAAACAGCTGCGCTTAGAAGAATCCCGTATAGAGCTTTTCTTAAGAGCATGACCTCACCTTTGAGCAGTTTCTTCGATCTTTTCCTGAACTTTAGAATCAGGCTGAAGGGGCTTTTCCTGCTTCAGGACCCGGGCAAAGCAAAGGTCGGGCTCCACGCGCACAACTTCAACTTGAGCGACGGCTTTGGGTGAAGTCTGAAGTACTTTCCCTTTATATTTTATCGGCTCTGCTTCCTCCAGGACGTCAAATTTGGTCCCGGATACCACCCCTTGTTTGGCGCCGAGGTTCACGATTACCTGATCGCCCGCGACCCTGACCAGATAACCCCGCAAGGGATACTTCAGGATGACTGTTTTAAGGATTTCCCGGTTCAGTTGGAAAAGTTCTTTTTCTAACGCTGCCTGCGTACCCAATTGCCTGGTGGTCACCTGCGGAATGGCCGAGGTTTCCGTGTCAATGAGCCTTAAGCTAAGTAAGGTTCCCTGTGGGAGATAATAGAGCGAACCGGTTCCGATGAGTTTGGCCGCCAGAACCTTCCCGAGTTTGAGGGCTGTCTCGGGGTTGGCCAGATCGGATGAGCCCAAATTCAATTCTTCCAGGAGCCGGTCGATGAGGACTCGTTCGACAACCCGCACCCTGCCCGAGGAATTGAGATGATCCGCTAATTGGGCCATCAGCACCGTGGAAAAACCATCTCTTTCAGCCAGCCCGCCCTTTTCCTGAAAATCGACAAAGGAAAGGACCATGGGAGGAGAAGTCCAGGTGTCTTCAATTTTGGGCGCAGTTTCCTTCTGCATACGGTATCGGGCGGCCAGGTCCTTTACTAATTGGTCTATTCGTTTCTTGCGCTCGGCGTCTTTCTGAATCTCTAACATCTCCTGCGCTTTTTTGGCCAGGATGGCCGCGAAAGTATCGCTCTTATCCAGGGACAGGGATTGCCGGTAAGCCTCCAAGGCCTTGTCCCACTTCCCTTCTTTTTCGTAGGTAATTCCCTTATTCGTCGTTCCTTCGATGTAGTAAGGGTCGATGGTTATGGCCCGATCATAAAAATCCCGGGCCCTGGAATATTGCCCCAAATTGGCATAATACCTGCCCATTTGATTGTACCGTAAGGCATCCTGGTAGGGTTCAACGTCTTCCTTGCGGATGGCCGCTTGATATTCGGCCTCGGCCTCTTTCTTTTTATCCTGAGCATAAAGAAGGTCTCCCTTGACGACATGAACATACGCTCTCTGGGGGGCTTTTTGTTCTACTTCTTGAGCCAATTGCAGGGCTTTCTCCGCTTGTCCTTTTTTAACATAGACGGCCGCCAATCCTTCTTTCCCTAAAATTTCCCCCTCCGCCCCTTTCTGGGCCAGGTCCTTAAATTCCTCTTCCGCTTCCTTGAGATTTTCCTCTTTAAGGGCGGCGTAGCCCCGGACTGTTTTAGCTTTTAAATTTTTCGGGTTCTTTTTGACGACTTCGGCGCTTATGGCTTTGGCCACCTTGGTCTGCTTCTGCTGCAACTGCCTTTCCGCCAGCCTGACCAGCATCATTTCCGTGGTTTTGCCGCCCCCCTGAAAATAATCGAGCACTTTCAGGCCGGGGCCGATCAGGCAAACAGTAGGAAGGATAACCCGCCCGTGGTAAAGATTGCTGACATTGGCTCGATCAGGAAGAATCGGAAAGACCAGACCAGCGCTGGCGGAGAATTTGGCGGCTTTTTCCGGGGAAGACAGGGTAAGGGCCCATACAGTCAGGTTGGCCTCTTTGTATTGTTTGGCCAATTGATTGAGGCTTAGCAGCCCTTCCTGACTCGGCCTGGAGTCCACGTCAAAAAAATAGAGAATGACCATCGGCCGTTCTTTCATCTGCGACAGGTCATGAGTCTGACCTTTCAGGTCTTTTAAGGAAAAAACCGGGGCCATTTGCCCTGGAGAGAGTTGTCCGTAGCAGACTTCTCTTCCCCAGAGGATTCCTAAAACTACCATTAATAAAAAAACCGGGTTCTTGAGTGATAGTTTCATCTGGCATTCCTCCCTTTGCAGGTTCAGGGTTTTTTTTCGGCAATGGGAATTAATCGAACCGTAAGAGGAGTCTCGCTCTCCTCTTTTAACTGAACCTGGGCTTCCCAGTCATAGTGATTGGGGAAGATCAGGCGCACTTCATGTTTCCCCGCTGGAACTTCCAGCCTGGCAGGGGTTTTCCCCTGGAATACTCCATCTACAAAAATCTGGGCTTCATTGGGCGTGCTTTC
>JASEHN010000691.1 GCA_030018715.1 Thermodesulfobacteriota bacterium
TGGGGCTCTCCTAACAGAAATTCCCCTTTCTGGATCCAATCTTTCAAAATCTCCGCAATCTTCCTGGCTTTCGAATAACTGGACAGCGGAGTGCTGGGAATCTCTTTACCGTTGAATTTAATCTTCCCGCTCTTGAGCTGCTTGTAGTTCACCTCACCCAGGCTCTGGATGGGGCCCCCTTCCGGGTAGTCCTTGCTGTAATCCACAATCTGGGTGAAGAGGTCTTCATCCTTCACGGCCGTGTACTGAGCGATTTCTTCATTCAGGAGAGGAATGGGCACTCCCACGCCCACGTTTAAGGTTGTGCCATACCCTTGAAAACTAACCCCTACCAGCCATTCCGGGTTCATTTGCTTGAGATCTCCCAGTACGGATACCGTTCCCGCTGGCGTGCGGGGAACCTGGTTTGACCCTCTCTTCACGTTAGGATTATGCTGCGTCCCCCGCCAGACGATGAACCCCTGTCCGCCGCCTAAAAAGATCCTTGTTCCGATACCGACCGTTCTGTAAAGGGGGTCGTTCATCAGCGGGCTTAACTGGCCGGCACAGCAATAGTTCGCATTTCCGGCGTTGGGGCGCAAAACTCCCATGTAGGTATAAATCGTTTTGTCCGAAAGGTTGATGGCACAGTTATAATTCTGGTAGGCATTGCGGGGATTGAAAAGAAAGATCTCGGGAATGGTCTTCAGGTTGATTTCTTTCTCCAGTTTCTTCCTCGGATAACAATCTGTCCCGTATGCTTCGGCGCGGAGGGTCACTGTTTTTCCGGCCACGAGATCCTGGATAACATGCCCCCCTCCATATTTAAATTCCCCCGGGAAAACCTTATTCAGGGGGTCATCTTCGGCAGGTTCGGTTACGCCGATGTAAGCATCCACTGCCGCCAGTCCTGCAAAAACCGGGACATCATTCAGCCAGACCTTGGCCGCTTTTATTCTCGGCTGGGAATGGCCGAAGTTCATGAAAGCTCCCGAAGAACACATCGGCCCGAACGTCCCGGTAGTCACCACGTCCACCTCCAGGGCTGCCTTGACCGGCCCTTTCTCTTCGACGATGTCGATTATTTCTTCGGCCGTGACCACCACAGCCTTGCCCTTGCGTATTTTTTCGTTGATCTCGGCAATGGTTTTATTCACTTTGTACGGACTCATTTCTTCCTTCTCCTTTCTTTTCCTCCCCTCCCATTATGGTTTTGTTGGAAAGCCTCCTTAAGCCTTGTCTTGGCAGGTTGTTTCCTTAATAACAGACCCTATGAGAGAAGGATGGATTTTGACGGTTGCTTTTTTTCTGCGCATCACCATATCCTCATCGCCCATGTCGCTTTCCCGATCCATCGTCCCCACCTCCTCTCTTTGGGAATAAAAAAAGCCCCCTCTTGGTTGATAAGAAGGGGCTTGCTTCACTCCTATCCTATCTTATCTTCCAAGGTATTGCTACCCTGCTGGAATTAGCACCAGCATCCCGCCTCAGGCGGGACCGGTTGCTGTGGCTTCTTCGGGCCAGTCCCTCCGCCACTCTGGATAAGATGACTGTCGTTACTCTATATTAACTTGATAATCCTTGTCAAGATAAATATTAAAAATTTTGAAAAATACCCTCGGCCTCATTGTGAATAACGCCGGGCGGATTGAAGCAATCTCTTTTTCCCAATTCAAATAAGATGCTCTCGTAAAAAGTCATCAGAACTATGGTTTCGTAAAAAGCTCCAGATGCAAGGCG
>JASEHN010000692.1 GCA_030018715.1 Thermodesulfobacteriota bacterium
GTGGAAAATTCCAGGCCTTCTCGCGAACTAAGAATGGCCACGCCGTGGTCTCCGATGCTGCCGCTTAAAAGAACCAGGTCCCCTGCCTTAGCATTCCTGCCCAAGATTTCCACGCCCGGAGGGATAATGCCAATCCCGGCAGTATTGATGAATATCTGATCGGCTGCCCCGCGGTTGACCACCTTCGTGTCTCCGGTAACGATTTTTACGCCGGCTTCGTCAGCGGTCTTTTGCATGGAGAATACGATCTTCTCCAAAGATGATAGGGGAAAGCCTTCCTCGATGATGAACCCCGCGCTAAGAAAAAGCGGCTTGGCCCCGCCCATGGCCAGGTCGTTCACCGTTCCGCAAACCGCCAGTCTGCCTATATCGCCGCCGGGGAAAAAAACCGGGGTTACCACGTAGCAGTCCGTGGTAAAAGCCAATCTGTTTTCTCCGACCCTAAGGACGGCCATGTCGTTTAAGGGGTCGAGGAGAGGGTTGGCAAATGCTTTTACAAAGAGCGAGGCGACCAGCTCATGGCTGAGCTCACCGCCGCTGCCGTGAGCCAGCAGGATTTTGTCCTTCTCGGAATAAACTGTCGATCCCGCTTCATGAATCATATTTGTAAGCTGCTGCGCAGGAACCTTCGGAAGAAACCATGCATGGACCCACCGGATTTTTAGGCGTACAAGCCCCGGCATAGAGAGGGCATTCCTGCGGACGGATCAGGCCGCGAAGGACATCGCCGCAACGACATGCCCGGTTTTCCTGGGCCGGGGGAACATTAAGATCGAAGGTTCCGCAGGCATCAAACTCTGCCAGATCCTGGCGAAAAGTAAGGCCAGTTCCGGGAATAATTCCCAACCCGCGCCATTCCGCATCGCTTGGCTCAAAAACCTGGCGCATGACCTGAAGGGCCCTTAGATTTCCCTCCGGGTTTACCCCCCGCCTGTACTGAATTTCCACGCGCGGGCTCTTGCTCCTTGCCTGACGGACCAGCATCAGGATAGCCTGAAGAATATCCAGGGGCTCAAACCCGGAAATCACGCAGGCCAGGCCGTATTCTTTGGCCAGGAATTCGTAAGGATGGCTGCCGATGATGGCGCTTACATGCCCCGGCAGCAAGAACCCATCCAGTTTTATTTCCCCCAGGTCAAGCAAGGTTTTTAAAGCGAGCGGCACGGTTTTATGCATGGAAAAGACCCAAAAATTCTTCACCCCGCCTTTCCTGGCTTCCAGGACTGTTGCCGCCACAGTTGGCGCCGTGGTTTCAAACCCTACGCCCAGAAAAATAATTTTCCGCTTCGGGTTTTCTTCGGCCATCTTCAGGCCATCCAGTGGAGAATAGACCACCCGTACATCCCGCCCGGAGGCCTTTTCCATGGCCAGGGTGGAAGCGGAGCCGGGGATGCGCATCATATCCCCAAAAGTGGCCACGAGTGCATCCGGGATACCAGTTAGGGCAATGGCCCTGTCCAGGTCCCTGTTTCCGGTAACGCATACGGGACAACCGGGGCCGGAGATGAGCTCGATGGTTTCCGGGAGAACTTTGCGCAGCCCGCAGCGGGCGATGGAGACAGTGTGGGTTCCACAGACCTCCATCAACCTAATGGGCTCGACAGCCTGACGATGGATCTCTGCGATCACTTGCCGGGCCTTTTCTCCATCCCGGTATTCATCGATAAACTTCAATCGTACTCCAAAATTCAGGGTT
>JASEHN010000083.1 GCA_030018715.1 Thermodesulfobacteriota bacterium
TTCGTAAAAAGCTCCAGATGCAAGGCGCGCAAAACCTGAGGAGTGAAGCGTACTTGCAGGTACGCTGCAACGATTCACCCTGTTAGATAAACCCCAAGATGGATCTTCCTCTTGGAAGTTAGATCCCCGCCCTATACTTTCAATGCCGAGTCTTTAATCTAACAGGGCGGGGGTGAAGCGCAACCCCGCTCAGAGCGGGACAGATGGACTTTTTACGAAACCATCAATCTTCGCGGTCTTCTGCCCGGATGTTGTGTTTACGCATGAGGGCTTGAAAATTTGGGCGGAGCATACCCACTTCTTTGGCAGAACGGGTTACGTTCCAATCATTCCGGGTAAGGGCTCCCAGGACAAAAAGCCTCTCAGCCTCCTCCACGGACTTATCCCTAAGGTGTTTTTTTAAATCCTTGAGTTCTTCGCTGGTCTTGGGAATGTTGAGGGAAATTCCTTCCGGGCTTTCTTGAAGGGATAAGGGGAGATGCCGGAGTTGGATTAACTCCTCATCGGTCATGATAATGACCCGCTCCATGATATTTTCCAGCTCGCGCACGTTTCCCGGCCATGAATAACGCATAAGCATTTCCGCGGCAGCAGGAGAAATCTTTTTAAGGGCTCTGCCGATCTCCTGACAATATTTCTGGAGAAAATGTTGGGCAAGGAGTGGAATATCTTCCGCTCGCTCCCGTAGGGGGGGGAGATGAATGGGGACAATGTTGAGACGGTAGAAAAGGTCCTCGCGGAATGTCCCTTCCTTAATTTTTTCCCTTAAATCCTTGTTGGTGGCGGCGATCAGACGGATATCCACCTTTGTCATCTTGGTTCCGCCAACCGGAGTGAATTCTCTCTCCTGAATGAAGCGCAAAAGCTTACTTTGCATGGCTAAGCTGATGTTGCCGATTTCATCTAAAAAGAGGGAGCCTCCATCAGCCACCTCGAAAAGTCCGGGCTTGGTGACGATGGCCCCGGTAAAAGAACCTTTGACGTGGCCGAAGAGTTCGCTTTCCAGAAGGTTTTCGGAAAGCACGGCACAGTCTACCGGGATGAATTGACGATCTTTCCTTAAGCTGTTGTAATGGAGGGCGCGGGCGATGAGTTCTTTGCCCGTCCCGCTCTCGCCGGTAATTAACACCGTACTATTCGTTGGAGCAACCCTGGCGATCAGGCGGTAGAGATCCTGCATCTTCTGGCTGCTGCCGACGATATTTTCGAAGCGATACTTGGACTGGAGTTCACCACGCAGGTAGAGGTTTTCCAGCATCATGCTCCGGTTATCCAGAGCCTTCTTGACCACCAAGGCTACCTGGTCAGGAGTGAAGGGTTTGGGTAAATAATCATAAGCCCCGGCTTTCATGGCCTCCACAGCTGATTCCACTGTGGAAAAGCCGGTGATCATGATCACCGGGATATGGGGGTGATCGACTTTGATTGCCTGGAGCAGTTCCAGACCGTCCATGCCCGGCATCTTTAAATCGACGATGGCCAGATCAAAATGGTCCTCGGCAAGGAGTTGCAAGCCTTCTCGGGCGCTGAGGCAGGTTTGGACTTCGTACCCTTCCTCTGTCAGGATACGATAGCAACTGAGGCAGACGATTTCTTCGTCATCAACAACCAAGATTTTCGTTGTGGCCATTTTTATTCTTCGGGCGGTATTAAAGCCCCCAAATGATTCACCGCAGAGTCGGCGCCCCTCTCCCGCCATGAGAGAGGGAGCGTTCTCTGCGGTGTAGGAAATATTTCATAAGGAGGATACATCTTCCGTGGCCTTAAGGGGTAATTTTATAATAAAGGTCGTTCCCTTGCCCTCTGCACTCTGCACCTCGATTTGTCCGCAATGGCGGTCGATGATTCCATAACTCACGGCCAGGCCCAACCCCGTCCCCTTCTTGTCCGCTTTGGTCGTAAAAAAAGGATCAAAGATTTTATTTAAATTCTTCTCCGGAATGCCGCATCCCGTATCGGTAAATTTTATTTGCATAAAAGAATCCTCGGGGACGAGGAAGGTAGTAATGTTTAAGGCCCCCCCGGCTGGCATGGCATCGGCGGCATTCAGAAGGATATTCATGAAGACCTGCTGGATCTGGTTGGTATCCAGAAGGATCATGGGGATTTGGGGGTCCAGGTTTTTCATAATACGAATGTTCTGGAAGACCGATTGTCGTTCGATCAGAGTAAGGGTATGCAGGATTAATTCATTGATGTTGCAGGGTCGTTTCTGCGGCTTGCTCTCCCGGGCAAAATCCAGAAGGCCGCGGACGATGATGGAGACGCGGGTAGTCTCGCGGACGATAAGTTCCAATTCTTTTTGAAGTTCGGGGTTGTCCTTCAGTTTGCGCATCAGCAGGTGGGAAAAAGTGAGAATCCCCGTGAGAGGGCTGTTGATCTCATGAGCCACGCCTGAAGCCAGCCGTCCCAGGGAGGCCAGTTTTTCCGATTGCATGAGTTGGCTCTGCATCCTCTTCAGCTGCTGGCTGCGATGTTCCACCTTTTCTTCTAAAGTCCGGCCGTAATCCTCCAGCTCCTGACGGGCCTGCTTGAGGCGGATGAGCATGTGGTTGAATGATTCGGCCAGTCGCCCGATCTCGTCCTGGGAAGAAATGGACAGATCCAGAGAGAGATCGCCCCCCTCGGCAATCTTCCGGGTGGCAAAGACCATTTCTTGCAGGGGTCGAATAATCCCGGTCGTGATGAAAAAGGAAAGCAGGAGGACGAGAAGCACCCCCAGAACACCAATTCCGAAGAAGCTGTAAACTACTTTGTTGCGCAGGTCGATATAGGGAGCTTCCAGCATGCCCACGTAAAGTATGCCTACAATCCTGCCCGTAATGTCCCGGATGGGTTCATAGCCCGTGATGTACCAATCCTTGACTACAAAGGCGCGATCTAGCCAGGATTGCCCTTGCTGAACCACGGCCTCGAAGACTTCCTCCGAAATCCTCGTTCCGATGGCCCGATCTCCTTTTTCATTGAGCACGTTCGTGGAGATGCGCACCCCTCCCTGGAAAATGGTGGCTGTGCCCATTTCTTTATCTTTGTAATGCCCCTCGCCGTAAAGAAGAGATCGAATTTGATCGACAATCTGGTAATTGCGGTTGAGGAGCGTTCCTCCATAGAGGACTCCCAGGAGGCGGCCGGAATCATTCAGGACAGGCGCCGCTGCCTTGAGCATCATCCCGGAGGCCTCCTGTCCTGCGGCAGGCTCTTTGGCTTTGGGGGTGGGCAGAGTGATGATTAAAGCCCTTTCCGCCAGATCACTTCCCTCCTGCTGTAACTCCTCCTGGGAAACAATGGCTGTGAAAGCGGCAGGTTCACCTTTTAAGGCCTTCTGAATAATCGGATCGGATGACTGGTCATCGCCCTTTTGGAAGGGATGGTGGGTTCTTAAAATGACTTTTCCTTTGGCGTCTGTCAGGGTGAGAATATCCAGGCCGAATTCTTTGCGGCGATTGCATAAAAATTCTTCTAATTTCTTTATACGCCCGGATTCCAGATAGTCAGGGATGGTGCGGCCAGAAGCGGTAAGCTGAACTACGTCGCGGATACGGTTTAGTGATTGGTTATAAACCAACCAGGCCGTGCTGAGATCATATTTGACTTTGTTGCGGGCTTGCAGGATGATGGTGTCAGCGACTAATTTCGTGCCAATCAAAGAAGAGAGAACACCGCCGGCAATGACGATGAAGAGAAAGCTGGAGACGAGCTTGGTGCGCAAGGAAAGGCGGTTTAGCAAAGAAATTTTGGCAAGAAACCCAAAAAGATTCATTTTTTCTGCGATTTCCAAAATGGATGGCGAATTTGTTTTAGATTATAAACGCCATCAGGGGGTAAAGTCAATGAAACAGAGGTAATGAAATGGAGGAAGGGGAGAGGGAGGATGAGGAGAAGGGGAGATAGGGAGATGGGGAGAGAAGCAAGGATGAAGGAACTTTTAAAGAAAAGAAATTGACTTTTTAAAAAAGGTTGATAATAAATTTGGATAAAGAGGGAAGGGGGAATTTAGGACATGAAAGTGGAAGTGAAACTTTTTGCCAATTTTCGGGAATACCTGCCGCCGGGAAGTGATAAATATGCCTGTTGGCTGGAACTGGAAGAGGGAACAACTATCAGCCAGGTGCTTATGAAGTTGAAAATTCCAGAGTCTGTGCCGATGATACTGCTGGTGGACGGAATGCAAAGTAAAGTGGAAGATGTCTTACAACCCGGGGAGGTACTCAGCGTATTCCCCCCAGTTGCTGGCGGGTGAAGGTCTCCATCAGCACCTCCCTGCCTCATTTTGGCCAACCGTTCCGAATTTACACGTGAAAATGGAAAGTGAAGGTGGGCAAGGAAACAAGAGGGTTGACGGGCGGTTTATTTTTATGTATAATTGGAAAAAAGGAATTTTTTCGGCCAGAAAAGGGGGGTGAGTGGATACGATTACTCTATTAAGCTGGGGGCAGCTCTTCCCGGCGGGCACGGGAAGCGGGTTTCGGGGAAGTGTGATAGATATGGTGCTTTACTCAGGCCCGGTGGTTAAGATTGTCCTCATTATTTTGCTTTTCTTTTCCATTATTTCCTGGGCCATTATCTTCTCTAAATTTCGTCTGATCCGCCGGGCAAACAGGGAATCCAGGCAGTTCTTGCGCATCTTCTGGGAGGGCAAACAGCTTTCCACGATTTTCGCCGATTCGAAAAAGCTCCGCTACAGTCCTACAGCCGAAGTTTTCCGGGCCGGATACGTTGAGCTAAATAAGCTCAGTCAAACCACTTCCAACCCGGAAAGTTCCCGGAAAGGCAGCGACTTGACGAATTTGAATATCGAACTAAGTGGGGTGGATAATATCAGCCGGGCCACGCGGCAGGCCTCGACCACGGAGTTAACGAAGCTGGAGAGAACCCTGGGGTTCCTGGCTACAACCGGGTCAACGACCCCCTTCATCGGCCTCTTTGGCACGGTCTGGGGCATCATGGAAGCCTTCCGGGGAATTGGCATACGGGGCTCAGCCACCTTAGCCGTGGTTGCTCCGGGGATCTCAGAGGCCCTCATTGCCACGGCAGCGGGGCTGGCGGCGGCCATTCCGGCGGTGGTGGCCTATAATTACTACATCAACCGCATCAAGGTGCTGGGCACGGAGATGGAAAATTTTTCCGCGGAATTGTTGAACATCGTTAAACGGCATTTCCTGAAATCATAAATGCCCGGTCATGGCGATCGATAGGAGAATTTATGCAGGGGGTGAGAAGCGAAAACCGGCCCATGAGCGAGATTAACGTCGTTCCCCTGGTGGATGTGATCTTAGTCATGTTGATTCTTTTCATGGTTACGGCCCCGATGATGCAGCAGGGCATTGATGTGGACCTGCCCCAAACGACTTCTCAGCCCATGGAAGGCCAGGAGGAGCGAGTCGTCATCACCATCAATTCCAAACGGGAAGTTTTTATCAACCAGGAAAAGGTGGATCTTCTGTTGCTCCGGAGACGGTTGGAGCGGTCAATGGCTGCCAAGCTTAACAGGGAAGTGCTTCTGCGAGCGGACCGCAGCGTCCCCTATGGGTTTGTGGTTCAGACGATGGCCGAGATCAAAAATGCCGGTATTGAAAAGTTAGGCATGGTCACGGAACCCTTAGAAGTACACAGATGAAGACCTCGGCAAGCATGGATGTCCTGCGCAGCTACTCGCGCAGTCCTAAAATCGTGAGGATGGTTTTCCTCTCTTTAGCGCTGCATGTAAAGGTGGTTTCGGCCATGTTTTTCCTCCCTAACCTCGCCTCCAAGAGGACTTTTTACTCTCCGGTATATTCCGTCCGCCTGGTCAATATCCCGCCGAGTCTGGGCATAGTTAGTGAACCAGCGCCCAGTCGCCCTGCCGAAGTTTTTCCTGCGGTTCCTTCCCGGGTTTCCGAAAAAGCCAAAGTTCTGGAGAAAGAAAAACCAGTCTCTCTATCCCCTGTCCCCAAAGAGACTCCGGAAAAGAAGATCGCCGAGGCAATCGAACGCGTCCGACAGCGCCAGGAAGGCAAGAGCATCGACTCGGCCATCGAGCGCATTCGCAGCGAAAAAGAAACCCGGCAGGTGAGTTCAGCCATCGAGGGCATCCGCAAGCGCGTAACTATCAGCAGTTCCGGGGCCGTAGAGACAGTCGAGGGGGGAACTGGGGGAATGTCCTCTGGAATTATGTCCATCAAGTTTAAGATCTACTATAGCCTGATCTGGCAGCGCATTCGCAGTGTCTGGGTTCTACCTGAAGAAGCCCTCGGCGGCAAGAAGAATTTGGAGACCATCATCACCATCCGCATCGCCAAAGATGGTCAGATTGAAGACGTGCAGTTTGAGAAAAAATCCGGGAACCATTTCCTGGATGAATCCGCCCTGCGGGCCATCAAGAAAGCGAATCCCCTCCCTCCACTGCCCCCCGGAATGGAAGGAGAAAAACTTGACGTGGGCGTGCGATTTACGCCTTCGGAACTTTGAGGCTTGGGTATGAAAAAGAGTTGGCTCATCTTCCTGGTTGCTCTTCTTTTGGTGGGAGTCTCCACCGAGTTCTTAAGAGCGAAAGTCTATATCGACATTCGGTCTCCTTCTTTCCGCAAGTTCCCTATTGCCATTACCCCCTTCAAATCACCCCTCACCCCCAACGAGGATATGAAGTTAGGAGAGCGGGTTACGGACATCCTGAGCAATGATTTAAGTATTTCCGGCTTCTTCGCCTTGATTGACCCTAAGAGCTTTGGGGAAAGCCTTATCAAACCTCCCCCGGGGGTATCCCCATTGCCAGCGGGACAAAGGCCGGCGGGAACCCTTCCGGATTCTGTGGAATTCCGGAGATGGGCCAACATCGGGGCCGAAGCATTAGTGATGGGGGAGATCACTTACAAAGACCGTTCTTTGACCATGGAGGCGCGCCTTTATGATGTGGTGCAGAAGGAGCTGATCATCGGCAAAAGGTACATAGGGGAAATCACCGATCTGTCGCGCATGGCTCACCGGTTCGCCGATGAGATCGTCTTCGCCCTCACCGGGGAACAGGGGTTATTCCAGACCAAGATCGTTTTTGTCTCCAAAGCAACGGGGAACAAAGAGATCTATGTCATGGATTTCGACGGTCGAAACGTGAACCAGATAACCCGCCACCAGTCCATTTGCCTTTCCCCCCGCTTTTCCCCCGATGGGGCGAAAGTGGTCTTCACCTCCTACAAATCGGGCAACCCGGACATCTACATTAAAAATTTGGGCAACGGGGAAGAACGCCCAATTTCTCAATATCCCGGGCTGAATATTTCTCCGGCCTGGTCGCCAGACGGCCAGCGCCTGGCCCTCACCCTAAGCAAGGATGGCAACCCGGAGATATACATCGTCAACCAGGATGGATCGAACCTGCTGCGTTTGACCGATAACCCGGCCATCGATGTTTCCCCGGCATGGTCCCCTGATGGCAAGAAGATAGCCTTCGTGTCCAATCGTCAGGGAAACCCGCAGATTTACATCATGGATGCGGATGGGAAGAATGTTCAGCGGCTGACCTTCGAGGGAAATTACAACACTCATCCAGCCTGGTCCCCGCGGGGAGACCGGATTGCTTTTGATTCTTCAATCGCGGGAGGGCACAACATCTGCACCATCCACCCTGATGGATCGGATTTTCGCATTCTGACGGCCAATCTGGGACGGTGCGAGATGCCTTCCTGGTCGCCGGATGGGCGTAACCTGGTCTTTAGCTCAAACCGGGATGGGGGGCCCCATATTTTTTTAATCGATGCCGAGGGAACTCGCATAAAAAAGTTGACATTTCACCGGGGAGGTGATACATATCCTAACTGGTCCCCTCGATTTAAAGAATAATAATGAGAACCAATAGTCGATTTCTAATTTTCTAAAAAAAATCACAAAAAAGGAGGAGAAAAGAATGTTGAAAAAATCGTCAGTCTGGTTAGTCGTTCTAATCTCCATCATGTCCATTGCTTTCATCGCTACCGGGTGTGCGAAGAAACAGGTGGTCAAGGAGGAAGCGACAGCAAAGCCAGTTGTCGAAGCCAAAAAAGAAGAGCCCAAACCGGCGCCAGCCCCCAGGGTTGAGGCAGCGCCCCCGGCGCCAGCCCCCAGGGTTGAGGCAGCGCCCCCGGCGCCAGCCCCCCCGGCGCCAGCCCCCAGGGTTGAGGCAGCGCCCCCGGCGCCAGCCCCTGAACCCGTTGATCTGGTTAGCCTGCGTATTCAATTTGCTTTTGACGATTACAGCCTTTCTACCAAGGCGAAAGAAAACTTAGAGAAGCTGGCGGCCTGGATGTCCAAAAATCCCAAGGAGAAGATGCAGATTGAAGGACACACCTGCGACATCGGAACGAATGAGTACAACCTGGCCCTGGGCGAGCGGCGGGCCAATAGCGCCAAAAAATACTTGGAAGCGCTGGGGGTAGGTTCCGCGAAGATATCCACCATCAGTTACGGCGAAGAAAGACCTCTGGTTCCCAATAAGGAAGAGGCTGAACGTTCCAAAAATCGGCGGGATGATTTTGTCAAGACCAGATAATATAATCCACCCCAAACCTTAAGGAGCTCTTTCTGGAAGAACCGGGGAAGAAAATTAGACAGCAGGAAGAGCTCCCCAAAATTTGCTCCAGGCCATGAAGAGAATGAACA
The DNA here is from genome assembly GCA_030018715.1 of Thermodesulfobacteriota bacterium. Taxonomy (GTDB): domain Bacteria; phylum Desulfobacterota; class SM23-61; order SM23-61; family SM23-61; genus JAHJQK01. Next base: position 8,611 of record JASEHN010000083.1, read on the forward strand.
GAGTAATTTTCATCATCCTCCTTTTCCCCGTTTTTTTAGCTTTCAGTGGATGTGCCACCCAAAAAGACCTGGAAACGCTCCAGCGCGACACAAACAACAACACCAAGGAGCTTCTGGCGCTGCAGCGGAACCTTTATGATCTGCACAATGAGATGAAAAATCTTTCCGGCGAGATCAAGAATCTTTCCAGCAAGATGGATGCCCTGGGGAAAAAAATTGATGTCCAACAACAAGAAATTATATCTCTGGGCGCCGAAACCAGGAGCAAATTCGGTTTTCTGGAAGCGGAAACCAGGAGCAAAATCATCTCTCTGGAAAAGGAGATAGAGACTTCCAGCCAGCCCATGCGCCGTTACCAGGCCGACCTGGGCGCCAGGCTGGATAAACTCCAGATGGAAGTGCAAAACCTGATGGGACGGTTTGAGGAGAGCAAATTTTTCGCCCAGAGGACTTTCGGGGAGACCAAAACGATCAGGGAAGCTTATCAGGGAAAACTCGACGAATTTGATAAACGGATCGCGGCTCTGAACAAGAGCGTGGAAGCTCAGAACAAGACCATGGAAGATTGGGATAAAAAGATCCTAACCCTGCAACAGGAAAAGGAGAGTAAGGTAGCCAAGGGGGAAGAAGAGGCAGAGGCAGAAAAACCTTCCACCGTCCCAGTTGCCCAGGCCAAAGCAGAGCCAGCCAAAGCACCGACTCCTGCCAAGAAGGCGGAGCCGGAGGAAAAAAAGCCTGTTGCTTCTTTAGAGGAGGCTTACAAAAAGGCTTATGATCAGTTTACCAAGGGGGATGTCG
>JASEHN010000084.1 GCA_030018715.1 Thermodesulfobacteriota bacterium
CAGTCAGATAGATCAGCCAGGATTATCCTGGTTTACCAGAGGGCACAGAGATCACCGAGTTCTTAAAACCGAAAAAATAAAGGATAGTGTCAAGTGTCTAAAGCGATCCGCCTGAGGCGAACTAAAGTTGATGATCTCGTAAAAAGTCAGAAAGCTCCTTTTCCCGTCATTCCGGCGAAAGCCGGAATCCAGTTATTTAAAGGAGTTATCAAACCTCTGGACTCCGGTTTTCACCGGAGTGACGACTTTTTACGAGGACACCAAATTTGAATAAAGCAATTTCCTATACATTACTATGCAAACTGTAAGCTCATGAAAAAAAATTTCCATATCCAGTGGCACATAACCAACCGCTGCAATATTCGTTGCCGGCACTGCTACCAGGATGATTTTTCAGAAAGATACGATTTGGATGGGACAGGACTCATCAGGGTAGCGGACAACTTCCTTTCTACCATCGGAGAATGGAAGCAAATGGCTTGTATCCACCTTACCGGAGGCGAGCCCTTATTGAATCCGGAGCTGTTTCCGCTTCTTTATCATTTGGCTGAACATCCCGCGGTGGAAGAGTTAGGAATCATTACCAACGGCCTTCTCCTCGATCAGCGGCTAATAAGAAGGCTTAAGGCCGTTCCCAAACTGAAAAAGATCAAGGTCTCCCTGGATGGGCCCGACCCCGAAACCAACGATTCCATTCGCCCCATTGGCACTTTTCATAAGGTGATGCAAGCTCTTGCATTATTTGACAGCGAGAGAGAATATGAAGTTCTCCTGATGTTCACGGCAATGAAAAGAAATTATAAAAGCCTGCCGGCAATCATCCGCCTCTGTGAAGATTTAGGAATGGCCGGGTTAATCATTGAGCGTTTCATTCCATGGGGCCAGGGAACAAGGATTCGGGAAGAAGCGTTAAATAAAGATAACTGGAGAGAACTTGTGGAAACCCTGTGGGAATATTTTTCCGTGGAAATAAAGGAAGGTGAGATTTATCCCTACCAGGCCTTTCAGATCAACTTCCAGGGTAGAGAGCCGGAATTATTGGGCGCGTCCTGTGTTCTCGGAGTGGACGGCTTTTGTATTATGCCCGGGGGCGATGTTTTCCCATGTCGGCGATTCCCCGTGGCCATAGGAAACCTCTTGCAAGATTCGTTGAACAAGATATGGGCCGACTCGGACATACTTCGGCAATTACGAGAAAAAGGAAACTTTAAGGGCAGGTGCGGAAGTTGTGCAGTGAAAAACTGCCGGGGGTGCCGCAGTCTGGCCTTCTCTTTAACCGGGGATTACCTTGAGGAAGATCCCCACTGCCTGGCCCAATCTATTGCTATTGGGTAGAAAGGAACGAAGGATGTCCGCTGAGAAGAGTTTTCACATGACCCCTGAAGAATTCCGCCGTTACGGACGAGCGGTGGTGGACTGGGTTGCCGATTATTATGAGAAGGTTGAGTCTTTTCCGGTTTTATCCCTGGTTCCGCCCGGAAAAATTCGCGCTGCCCTCCCCCCTGACCCACCTCTTCAGGGTGAAGCCTTCGAAACTATTCTTAAGGATTTAGACCGGCTGATTATTCCCGGAATCACCCATTGGCAGTCGCCCAATTTCTTTGCTTTCTTTCCGGCCAACACTTCCGGACCTTCCATTTTAGGGGAGCTGCTTTCAGCAGGCCTGGGGGTCCAGGGAATGTTGTGGGCCACGAGTCCGGCTTGCACCGAGCTGGAAAGCCATGTCATGGACTGGTTGGTGGACATGTTGGCCCTGCCGAAAAAATTCAAATTTAGCGGAACAGGCGGCGGAGTTATTCAGGACTCAGCTTCCAGCGCCTCTCTCTGTGCTCTCTTATCGGCCCGCGAGCGGGCCACGAACTTTGAAAGCAACCGGCGCGGCTGCGACGGGCGGCTTGTGGCCTATGCCTCTACTCAAACCCACTCCTCCATCGATAAGGCGGTCAACATTGCCGGAATAGGCCGCCAGAACCTCCGGTGGATCGAGGTGGATGGTGTTTTTGCTATGCGCCCGGAAAGGCTGAGAGAGCAGATTAAACAGGACCGTCAAGCCGGCCTGATTCCCTGTTTCGTATGCGCCACCGTTGGAACTACATCTTCCAATGCCATCGATCCCCTGCCGGAGATAGGCAGGATCTGTCAGGAAGAAGGCCTCTGGCTTCACGTTGACGGAGCTATGGCCGGCACGGCGGCCATCTGTCCCGAGTACCGCCACATTCATTCCGGGTTGGAATTTGCCGACAGCTACTGCTTTAACCCCCACAAGTGGATGTTTACCAATTTTGATTGCGATTGTTTCTATGTGGCTGACCGGGCCGCTTTGATCAATACCTTAAGTGTTTTACCGGAATATCTGCGAAATCAAGCGACTGAGTCGGGGGCGGTCATAGACTACCGGGACTGGCAAATTCCTCTGGGCCGGCGCTTCCGTTCCCTGAAGCTTTGGTGGGTCATCCGCCACTACGGGGTGGAAGGTTTACGCTACCATATTCGGCGCCACATTGAACTGGCTCAAAATTTTGCGAAATGGGTTAAGGATGATGACCGCTTTGAACTTGCCGTGCCGCCGCCGTTAAATTTGGTTTGCTTCCGCCACGTAGGAGGGGAGGCCATCAACGAGAAATTGTTAGAGCGGCTGAATCAAAGCGGGCGCTTATATTTAACTCATACGAAGCTAAGCGATAAATACACGCTCCGCTTCTGCGTTGGTCAGACCAATACCGAAGCTCATCATGTGTATCAAGCCTGGCAGGAAATTAAAAAGGCCGCCGCCGAGGTCACTATTAATAAAAAGGAAAATATTTACCTATAAAAAGTAAAAAGTTTCCCAATCTCCGGAAGTTTCCTTTTTACCTCCGTTGCCTCAAAATGAACTAACGAATGGAGAAAATAACCTTTTTTTCTTATCCTACTATAGACCCGAGAAGGGTATGGGTTTTGCTGCAATATCTGCTGATCCTCGAGGATTATAATTTATATCCATCCGGAAACTCAACTTTTTTCCTCCCCCTTCGACGGGGGAGGGGAGGGTGGGGGTGATAAGGGGTTAAAATTTCTATGACTTCCATTTTAATCCCCCTCACCCCAACCCTCTCCCGCAAGGGGAGAGGGGGTTTCCGGATGAGAACTAATCAATAAAAATCAAGCAGAATATTCAAGGTTGGATCCCAGGCGCTATCATACCTTGAAGAAATTTTAAGGAGAAAAAACGATGATCGAGATTAGATTCCACGGAAGGGGCGGACAAGGAGCGGTCATTGCCTCCAAGATACTGGCTTCGGCTCTTTTCAAGGAAGGTCGGTACGCCCAAGCCTTTCCCGCCTTCGGGGCGGAACGCCGGGGAGCGCCGGTCATGGCTTTCACCCGTTTCGATAAAAAAATCATCACCCGCCGGTCTCAGGTTTACGAACCGGATCACGTCGTGGTGCTGGATGAACCGATCATCGAGGTGGTGGATGTGACCTCCGGCCTGAAGAAGGGGGGGTGGATTCTCATCAACACCCCCAAGCCGGCCTCGGCCTTCCAAAATTTTGCCGATTTTCGGGTTGCGGCCGTGGATGCTAACCGGATCGCTCAGGAAAACGGCCTGGGGGCAACGACGGCCCCGGTGGTCAATACGGTCATCCTGGGGGCCTTTGCCAGGATTACCGGGCTCGTTGGCCTGAAGGCGGTGCTGGAAGGAATTAAGGAGTATGTCCCCACGAAACCCGAGGCGAACATCGCCGCTGCCCGGGCGGCCTACGAGCAAGCCTCAGCCAATTGAAGAAAGTTCGGAGTTGGGAGTTCGGAGTGAAAAAGCCAGAAACCTGAATGCTCCGAACTCCGAACTAAATTACTCCGAACTTCAAACAGGAGTTGAAGATGAAAAAAAAGAAACAGGTGAAGAAAAAACCTTCCCCTTCTTTGCCCAAAACGCCCTCCTTGCCTCCTTTTTCTTTATCTTTCGAAGGAACCCAGGCATCCAAGACGGGAACGTGGCGTTACCTCACCCCAGCCTATTTAAACAAGCTGGCCCCCTGTAACGAAGCCTGCCCGGCCGGCGAAGACGTGGAAGCGGCCATGGTCCTGGCCGGCCAGGAAGATTACCTGGGGGCCTGGGAGAAGATTATCCAGGAAAATCCCTTCCCCCGGGTTTGTGGCCGGGTCTGTTTCCATCCCTGTGAGGGATCCTGCAACCGCAAGGATTTGGACGAAGCCGTTTCCATCAATGCCCTGGAGCATTTTCTCGGGGATTATGCCTACCAGTCGGGAAAACGATTCGCTGCCCCCAAGCAGAAGAGAAAGGAAAAAATAGCCATAATCGGCTCTGGCCCGGCAGGCCTGTCCTGCGCTTACCACCTTGCTTCACTGGGTTACCGGGTTACCATTTTCGAAGCCCAGCCCAAATTAGGGGGGGTGCTCCGCTACGGCATCCCGCCCTACCGTTTGCCCAAGGACATTCTTGACCAGGAGATAGAGAACATACTCTCCCTGGGAGTGGAAGTTAGGGCCAGCACGGCTCTGGGCGCTGAAGTGAAATGGGAAGACCTGAAACAGTTCGATGGACTGTTTTTGGCCACCGGCGCCTGGAAGAGCTTGCCTCTGAATATCCCCGGCGAAGAAGCGGAAGGGGTATTGTCCGGGCTGGAATTTTTAAGGAAAGTTAATTCCGGGGAGGCCGTTGCACTCGGGCAGCGGGTGGCTATTATCGGCGGGGGAAACACGGCCATGGACGCAGCCCGGTCTGTCCTGCGTCTTGGAGCCAAACCTTTGATCATCTATCGCCGGACCAAAGAAGAGATGCCCGCCTGGGAGGAAGAAGTGGCCGAAGCCGAAGAAGAAGCCATCGAATTCATATTCCTCAGCTCGCCGGTAAAAATCCTCACCGAGAACGGAAAAGTGAAAGGAATTGAATGCCTTAAAAATCTTCTCGGCCCCCCCGGTAAAGATGGCCGCCGGCAGCCTCAACCCATCGCCGGCTCCAACTTCACCCTGCTGGTCGATGCGGTCATCTCCTCCATCGGGGAAACACCTGACTTTTCCTTCTTGCCCGGTGAACTGGGGAAATCCGCCGGGTCCCTTTCCGTGAATGAGGGAGGGGCCACCTCCCTGAAGAATGTTTTTGCCGGAGGAGACATCATTGACCAGCCCAGGACCGTGTCCTATGCCATCGGATCCGGAAAGAAGGCGGCCATGGCCATTGATGCCACCCTGCGGGCTAAAGAGGTCGAGGAAGCCCTGCGGCGGGCGCGAAGGGGGAAAAAAGGCAGTCTTTCCATGGCCAGCTACAGAAATGGAAGTCTGGATAGCTTCGGGCAAGAAGTGGTTGAGTTTTCCGAACTGAATACCGCTTATTTCAAGCGGCAGCCGCGGAGGGCCAAGGAAAAAATTTCTGGCCTTCAGCGTGGTTCCAATTTTTCCGAAGTAACCCTTGGGTTTTCTTCCACAGCCGCCACCGATGAGGCCAAGCGCTGTTTTAACTGCGGAGTCTGCAACCTCTGCCACAACTGCTTTATCTACTGCCCGGACATGGCCATATCCGCCCGGCCGGACAAGTTAGGGTATGAAATCAACTATGACTACTGCAAGGGATGTTGCATCTGCGTGGAAGAATGCCCCCGCGGGGCCATCTCCGTGGAGGTGAAGAAATGAAAAAACTACTCACCGGAAATTCGGCTGTCTCCTACGGCGTCATGCTTTCCCGGGCCGAGGTTATCTCCGCTTATCCCATCACTCCCCAGACGACCATCGTGGAGGAACTATCGGAGATCTGTTCGGACGGGCGACTCAAAGCCAAATTCATCCGGGTAGAATCCGAGCATTCTGCGCTGGCCTGTGTGGCCGCAGCTTGCGCCACCGGCGCCCGCGTCTTCACGGCCACCTCATCGCACGGCCTGGCCTACATGCATGAGATGCTCCACTGGACCTCCGGCACGCGCCTTCCCGTAGTCATGGTCAACGCCAACCGGGCCATCGGCTCTCCCTGGAACATCTGGTGCGACCACAGCGATAGTCTATCCCAGCGGGATACAGGCTGGATCCAGATCTATTGCCAGAGCGCCCAGGAAGCGCTGGATACGGTCATTCAGGCCTACCGGATCGCTGAAGAGGTCCTTTTGCCGGTAATGGTCTTGGAAGACGGATTCTTCCTCTCCCATACCTCTGACACAGTTGATGTTCCCGAACAGAAGGAAGTGGATGCTTTTTTGCCTCCTTATCGGCCCCGCTACAAGCTCGACCCCGCTGATCCGCACACATTTAACATCATGGCCGACCCTTCTCTCTTTATCTCTTTTAAGCATGAAGCCCAGAAGGCCATGGATGAGGCCCAAAAAGCCATCCTACGGGTGGACCGGGAATTTAAATCCCGCTTTGGCCGGAGCTACGGGTACATGGGTAAAGTCCACCTAACTGATGCCGATGTGGTGCTCCTCACCATGGGCACAGCCGCCAGCACTGCGCTCGAGGTCATCGAGGCCTTGCGCAAGCAGGGCAAAAAAGTGGGACTTTGCCGTCTGCGTATGTTCCGTCCTTTCCCGCAAGCCGCGCTTTGTAAGGTCTTGAGCAAGGCCAAGAAGATTGCTGTGCTCGACCGGGACAATTCCCTGGGTGCCGGCGGCATCGTCGCTCAGGAGCTGAAGGCTGCCCTCTTCAACTTGCCCCGAAAACCCAAGGTTTTCGAATTCATTGCCGGCCTGGGTGGCAGGGACATAACCCCGTCAACAATCCAGGAAATACTCGAATATACAATAAAAAATCCGAGCCCCAATGGGCTGCCGGTCTGGATGGGAGTGTAGAAATGAAGGCCAAAGAGTTAGTTGAACAATACCTTGACTCGGGCCATGGCTGCTGCCCGGGGTGCGCTATGCCCATTGTTTTGCGCACGGCCTTCCAGGTCCTGGGCGGGCAAACCATCGCCGTCATCACGGCCGGCTGTTTTGGAACCATCTCCGGAACGTTTCCGGCCTCGCCCATTAAACTGGCGGCCTATAACACTCCCTTCCCCTCTGCCGGGGCAGCGGGTTCCGGTGTGCGGGCCGCCCTTGATAGTAAAGGGGACACGAAAACCACGGTCATAACCATTGCCGGTGATGGAGGAACTTTTGATATCGGCATTCAGGCCCTTTCAGGCGCGGCCGAGCGCAACGATGATTATATTTTTATTTGCTATGACAACGAAGCTTATATGAATACGGGAATTCAGCGTTCGTCGGCCACGCCCTGGGGAGCCTGGACAACCACGACGCCCCAAGCCAATCTGAAGAATCAACCCAAGAAGGACATCGTCCAGATCATGGCCGCCCACCGCATTCCCTACATGGCCACGGCCTCTATCGCCTACCCGGAAGATTTCATCCGCAAGATGCAGAAGGCCAAAGAAACGCGAGGATTTAAGTTCATATATGCTTTTTCTCCCTGTCCTGTGGGATGGCGTTTTCCCGCGGAATTGACCATCCGTCTTGCCCGGCTGGCCGTGCAGGCCAAGGTTTTTCCCCTTTACGAAGTGGAAGAAGGCGAGCGGTACACCCTGAACGTGGAGCCCGAAGGAATTCCGGTTAATGAATATTTGAAACCCCAGGGACGGTTTGCCTTCCTGCGCGAAGGTGACATGGAGCGCATCCAGGAAAACGTTGACAGAGAATGGAAGCGGCTGATGAACCGCATGATGAGTCGAACGGACTGATGAACCCCAAAAAAGAAATCCGGGCATTTTTCTTTTTCATGTTCTCCACCATGGTCCTGGTCTTTCCTCTTTCGGCCCAGGAAAGAATCATCGGGGAGGGAGAGCACAAGGGGTTCATCGTTAACGAGGGGCGGCAGGTTTTTAAAGTCAGCCCGATCAAACCCGGACAGACCATTCAGGTCTTTCTCTCCCCCCAATGGATCAACGAAACGGGTGGGAAGGTCGAATGGAATTTAGCGGATCAGGATGGAGTTCGCTTGCGGGCAGGCAGTAAGACCAACCCCGAAGTTGAACCCACCATCCTGGAATGGACCTCCAATTCCCAACCCAAGCCGTCAGCCTACTCTATCCATGTCCAGGGGATGGGAGGCTCCTTCTCCGGGGAGATTCTCGGTCAATTTACCATGCAGGTTTATTTATGGGATCAAAATGACGGCAACTCGGGAACGGATGCCCCCGAGACCTACGAGAAGGCTTTACTGTTACCGGTCTCTGAACCCGGAACCTACTTTTTCGAAGAAAACTTCATTAGCGGAACGGCGGATGTTTACGACATCTTCAAAATTAATATCAAACCCAATCATTCCTTAACGCTCAGAGCCACTCCCCTCCACTGGCAGGGCAGCGGCCAGAAGAGCATCGTACGCTGGGAGTTTTTGAATAAATCCTTCCGCCTTATGAAAGGGGGCAGCAGTCCCTTTCCCCAGCTTACACCCTTTGCCGTAAAGGTTTTTAATTCCCAGGTCAAGGCGGACACTAAACCCGCTCTCTTCTACCTCCTGGTAAAAATCGAGGGGGAAGTCAGCTTAATTTATACCCTTCAGGCGGAGATGAAAGAAGGACGATGAAAGAAGCCGAACTTCTCTTCAAAAAATTCGGGCATAACTATCCTGCCGGAACGGTCCTCTTCCAGGAAGGGCAGCCCTGCACCGAAATGTTCATCATTCAAAAAGGCCGGGTGCGCCTGTTCAAAAAAATCGGCGTGAAGGAATTCACCATCGACCTCTTAGGGCCGGGCGATTTTTTCGGGGAGATGGCCTGCCTGGTGGATCAACCGCGGGCCATCAACGCCGTGGTGGATGAGGATAGTGATCTTCTGCTCATCGAATCTGAGGTGATAACTCATTTATTCAGAGAAAATACCGGCATGGGCTTAAAGGTTCTGACCAACCTTGCTTCCCGGCTGAGGAAGGCCTACGGGATTATTGAAGGGCTGATTGAAGAAGTCGACCAGTTAAGGGAGAGAAGGTCAGGATGATCAAAAAGCACGAGCAGCTCTTCTGGAAGTTCGGCAAAGATGTTCCCAAAGGAACCATCCTCTTCCGCGAGGGCGACCTGGGAAGGGAGATGTTCGTCATTCAAAAAGGGAAGGTACAGGTAAGAAAAAAAGTCGGAAACGCCGAAAAAGTTTTAGCTGAACTCTCCGAGGGAGAATTTTTTGGGGAGATGGCCTTGTTGATCGGAATGGACCGGTCAGCGACAGTGGAGGTGATCGAAGACAGTAAAATTCTGGTGGTCAGTCCGGATACACTTGAGAGCCTCCTCAAGAGCAACACTGACATCGTCATGAAGATGTTGAAAAAAATGGCCTCCCGCCTTCGGGCCCTGGATGAATATTTAGAGCTGGCCATCCTCGAAGCCCAAAAAGAAAAGCCCTCCGCCTGAAAATTGAAAAGCCCTC
>JASEHN010000085.1 GCA_030018715.1 Thermodesulfobacteriota bacterium
TCGCGAAAGCGGGGGCGGGAATGACGGTGTTTAGGACTTTTGCAAGAGCCTCATAGTAAATTCCTTTTTGGACACGGATGTACACAGATTATCAGGATAAACTAAATTTAGGGCTTTTTTAAAATGTCGTGCGTGCCCACTTTCCGCAATATGTAAATATCCCCTTCGATCTGAAAAGTAAAGCGGTATCCGCCCGTAACTCGGCCTTCCCAAATATTCCGGGGGTCGTTCATTTTTTTAACATTGAGTGATGGGTGCTTGGCGTTCTCCAGCAAAAACTCGAGCTGTTTATCAACGGTTTGCTGAATCTCCTGCGGCAGCTTGCGATAGTCCCGGACAAAGTTTTTGGTGAAAAGAAGTTTCATATTTTGGCGGTTTTCAAAGCCTTGAGGCCGTCCGTGAGATTATCAAACGGGCCGAGCACGTCGCCTTTTTTCAAGTCCTTGTCCACCTTCTTTTCACCTTTCTGCCACTCTTTAGTGTGAAAATAGGCCTCGTCCGAGGGTATCATCTTAACCGGCTTTAAAATAATCTCGCTATCCTGCTTTTCTATTTCAAGATAATCGCCCACGGAGATGTTTAAATTCTTCCGCAAGCTGTTAGGAATGGTGATTTGGTAGTTTTGTTTTACCTTGATTAAAGGCATTGTCTTCACCTCCTTTTTACTAAACATATTTTTTTAAATTAAGAAAATTAGAAAATTTAAATTTGTTAAAATTATAATATGATAGGTAAAAATTTTTGTCAAGTTTTTTTTTGGAGGGTTGTTTTAAGAAAATTGGTTAAGACTTCGTTATTTCTATGTTTTCGCTCTGCAGCCCAAAGGAGCGGATAGTTAATACCTAAATACCTAAGCCTGACCACCTATTTCCCTTTCCTTAACTTCCTCAAGGGAAATCCTTTCTTTAGATGCAAGAGAAACTTTCAATCTTTGCTCTACCTCATCTCTCAATTCTAACCCGTTGTCTGGATCAAATAAAATTTCCTTAAATTTCTCATCTACCGCTTCCCTTATAAATTTCTTCAGTTCGTCTATAGTCAAATCAGTTACCTTCATACAAATTCCTCCTGTTTTTATATTTACGAGAACGTTCATTCTCGGAAATCATTTTTACTTGCGTATAAATAAACAAAAAATGAGAAAATTATCAACAAAAAAAGAAAAGGGATTTTTATGGAGCTTCGAGGTAATGTTTTGCCCCAGTTGGAAATGGATTTTATCCAGATCATTAAGGGAAAAGAATAGAAAAAGGGAACAATTTTCTGCGTTTGGAGGAAAGAAAAGTGCGATTAAGTCAATTCATGGTTGTCCCTAACCGGATATTAAACTCAAGCCTTGATTGAAGCAATAAATTTTCTGAAAGAGCGGTCGTAAGAACGTTCAGCGGCCGGGGGAAAGAAGCACCCCGGTAGTTCGTTGCTCCTCCGGTGATAAGCAACGCATTCACAGCATTTCCCCTTGCGGGAACAGGGGTCATAGGAGCAGGTGCATTTCTCCAGATTTTTCTTCAGATCACATTCCATTTTCAAATCCCTTTCTTTTGCCACAGAGATCACAGCGCGGCAGAGACGCAACCAAAAAAACTTTAGCCACAGAGGGCACAGAGATCACCGAGTTATAGCAAAATCTTTAGAACAAAAAACAATTTAGAACAAGGATGAACGTAAAAAAACGGATAAAAATCTTTATAAAAAGTTTTAACAGAATTTTCAGGATTTAAACGTTGATGGTCTCGTAAAACGCCGTCACTCCGGTGAAAACCGGAGTCCAGAGGTTTGATAACTCCTTTAAATAACTGTCCGCCTGAGGCGGACGGCTTTCGCCGGAATGACGGGGAAAGGGGCTTTCGGACTTTTTACGAGATCGTCAACGTTAGTAGTACAGAAAAAAAATATTTATTTATTTGTTTTAATACCTAATTTTTTATTCTTCTCTGTGATCTCTGTGTCCTCTGTGGCAAAGATGTTTTTACGGATATAAAGGAACAATGTCGAGTCCCAACGATTCCTCGAGTCCGAGCATTAAATTCATGTTCTGGACGGCCTGCCCTGATGCGCCTTTGACAAGGTTGTCGATTGCCGAAAGCAAAATCAAACGGTTGTTCCTTTTATCGATTTTCAGGCCAATGTCGCAGTAATTGGACCCGAGGACGTCCGCCGTGCCGGGAAGGAGGTCCGGTGGACGGATGCGCACGAATTTTTCGTTGGCGTAAAAATTACGATAGATATCCAAAATCTCGTTTTCAGAATAGGGTTTCTCAAGGGAAGCGTAGATCGTGGACAGGATACCCCGTTTCATTGGAACCAAATGGGGGGTGAAGGTGATGACGACTTTCTCCCCAGCCAACCGGCTTAGTTCTTGCTCGATCTCCGGCGTATGCCGGTGTTCGGCGACTTTGTAGGCCTTAAAATTTTCGCTCACCTCTGTAAAAAGGGAGGTCAGGACAGCAGACCTTCCGGCTCCGCTGACCCCTGATTTGGAATCGGCGATGATGGTCCGGTGGTCGATAAGCTTATTCTTTAAAGCCGGGGCCAGAGCCAGGATGATGCTGGTGGGATAACAGCCGGGATTGGCTACCAGGAAAGTTTTTTTGATTTCCTCCCGATGAAGTTCCGGAATTCCGTATACCGCATCCTTCAATAAGGCCGGGGCGGTGTGAGGCTCGTACCATTCCTCGTAAGTTTTTGGGTCAGTTAGGCGAAAATCAGCGCTCAAATCCACGACCTTCAGGCCTCTTTGAATAAAACCCGGGACAACATCCATCGCAGCCTTGTGGGGAAGGGCAGTAAAGAGAAAATCGCAGGCCTGTGCTAAAGGTTCAACCTCCAAGGGCTGGCAAACCAGATCTGTTTCCTTCATAACGGAAGGAAAGACTTTCCAGATTGGCTGGCCCACGTACCGTTCCGCGGTTAAAGCGGTCATTTTAACTTTAGAATGTCTGAGGAGCAGACGCACAAGCTCCAGGCCCGTATATCCGGTTGCTCCCACAACGCCCACGCGCGTCATAACTTTTCTCCCATGATCCAAAATGAAAGGGTTTTTGGGTGAAAAAAAAGGAAGGCCAAAGAGCCTTCCTTTTTCAGGGTCAAGGGTGAATTACCGCTTGGAGTATTGGAATCTCTTGCGAGCCCCTTTCTGTCCGTATTTTTTACGCTCTTTAATCCGCGAGTCCCGGGTGATAAGGCCGGCCTTTTTGAGGACTTCGCGGAATTCATCCTTCACTGTCAGGAGCGCCCGGGTGACCCCGTGACGGAGGGCGCCGGCCTGGCCTATAATTCCTCCTCCCTTGACGGTAGCGGAGATGTCAAACTGACCAAGGGTTCCGGTGAGTTCGAAAGGCTGGGAGACCATCATTTTAGCCGTATCCAGGCTGAAGTAACTGCCCAGCTCTTGGTCATTGACAGTCACCTTGCCTGCGCCGGGTCTCATCCAAACTCGGGCGACAGATGTTTTTCTTTTTCCGGTGGCATAGTATGTTTTTTCGGGCATTTTTTTTCCTTTACACAAAAGCCTGCGGTTGCTGCGCTTGATGGGGATGCGCTTCGCCGGGATAAACTTTTAGTTTTTTTATAAGGGTTCGGCCTAATTTAGTTTTCGGGAGCATTCCCTGGACGGCCATCGTAATCAGCCGCTCTGGCCTTTTCTCCTTCATTTTTTCGGCGCTGATCGATTTTAAGCCGCCGGGGTATCCCGAATGGTGGATGTAAAGCTTTTCCTTCCATTTTTTACCGGTGAGGTTCACTTTTTCCGCGTTTACCACTATGACGAAATCGCCGGTGTCCACATTCGTGGTGAAGGTTGGTTTGTGCTTTCCCCGGAGGAGAATCGCCAAGCGGGAAGCCAATCTTCCCAGGGTTTTGCCGCTGGCATCCACCAGATGCCACTTTCTTTCGACCTCCCCTTTTTTTGCATTAGGTGTCGCCATGAATAAAAACCTCTTTCAAGAAATTAAAAACTAATTATAATTAATGAAAAACTCTGTGTCAACAAAAACTTATAAGGGGAAAAATGAATCATAGGCTTTATCCGGTCATCTAAATAGTTATGGAGAAATTAAAAGAACAATCAAATCAAATAGTATCTCTCCCTGTTAGCGGGATGACCTGCGCTTCCTGTTCTGGAAGGATTGAAAGAGGCCTAAGCAGCCTTAAAGGGGTAAAAAAGGCTAACGTAAACCTGGCCACGGAAAGAGCTACGGTTGAATATGACCCCCGGGTTCTGAAGAAGGAAGGTATTATTCAGGCCATCGAAGATCTGGGCTACGGCGTTCCTAAGCCTGTCGAAGAAGAAAAACTGTCCATCTCCATTGGCGGGATGACTTGCGCCGCTTGCGTAAACCGAGTAGAAAAAACTCTCAAGGGGATTCCGGGAGTTTCAAAAGCAGCCGTAAACTTAGCCACCGAAAAGGCTACTGTCCATTATCAGCCTGGTCGCCTGGAAAAATCCGAGTTGCGGAAGGCCGTAGAACATCTGGGTTACGAAGTACGCGGTTTTGAAGAAGAATTAGCCGACCGCGAGCAGGAAGCGCGAGTCCGGGAAATCCGCCGGCAGAAGCGTAAATTTATTTTCAGCGCTATCCTTTCTGTGGCCATCTTCTTCAGCAACATGCCGGAATGGTTTCCCTGGTGGCCGAAGTTTCTTCAGGAGCATCTCGTCCTATTCCTATGCACCACCCCGGTTCAATTTTGGGCCGGATGGCAATTTTACCGTGGCTTTTGGTCCGCCCTCAAACACGGCACTTCGGACATGAATACACTTATTGCCATGGGAACTTCAGCTGCATACGGCTACAGCGCTGTGGTCACCTTCTTCCCTGGCCTTTTCAGATCTTATGGGCTGGAGTTGAGCGTATATTATGACACATCGGCAATGATCATTACTCTTATCCTCCTGGGAAAGATGCTCGAGGCCATTGCCAAAGGGCATACTTCCGAGGCCATCAAACGCCTGATGGGCCTCAGGCCCAAAACGGCCCGGGTTATCCGCGGCGGAGAAGAAATGGACATGCCGGTGGAGGAAGTTCAACGCGGGGATGTCGTTGTAGTTCGGCCCGGGGAGAAGATCCCGGTGGATGGAATGGTTCTTGAGGGCTATTCGGCGGTGGATGAATCCATGCTTACTGGTGAAAGTGTTCACGTGGAAAAAAAACCGGGAGACGAAGTGATGGGGGCGACCATCAATAAAACCGGGTTTTTCAAATTCCGGGCCATGAAAGTGGGCAGGGAAACCGCGCTGGCTCAAATCATTAAGTTAGTAGAAGAAGCCCAGGGTTCGAAGGCGCCGATTCAAAGGCTGGCTGACCGCGTAGCCAGCATTTTCGTTCCGGCCGTGATTCTTATCTCTCTGGCCACTTTTGTTACCTGGCTCATCTTTGACCCCTCACCGTCTTTCACTTTTGCCCTGCTGAATTTCGTAGCCGTGCTGATTATCGCCTGCCCCTGCGCCTTGGGACTGGCTACTCCCACAGCCATTATGGTAGGCACAGGCCGGGGGGCGGAAAACGGAATTCTGATCAAGAGCGGCGAAAGCCTGGAAACCATCCACCGAGTAAAGACCATTGTTTTCGATAAAACCGGCACGCTTACCCAGGGGAAGCCTGCTGTCACGGATATCGCCGTGAACGACGGCTATCAGGCAGACCAGGTCCTTTTGTGGGCGGCTTCAGTTGAAAAAGGATCTGAGCATCCATTAGGTGAGGCTATTGTCAATGCCGCCAAAGAAAAAGGCCTGATGCTTCCACCTGTGGAAGCCTTCGAAGCCATCCCGGGGCACGGAGTTAAAGGGAAAATTGACGGGGTACCCATTATCCTGGGAAATCTTAAGTTGATGGAAGAATGTGGGGTAGAAGTAGATAAACTACGGGATCAGGTGGAAAAATTATCCAGCGAAGGCAAAACCCCGATGATCGTGGCCCGAAACGGTAGGGCGGCGGGAATTTTGGCCGTAGCCGACACGCTCAAACCAAATACCCGGGAAGCGGTGGAAGCTTTGCACCGCATGGGTCTGGAAGTGATCATGATTACCGGAGATAACGAGCGCACGGCAAAAGCCATTGCTTCCCAGAGCGGAATAGATCGGGTCTTGGCCGAAGTCCTGCCCTGGGAAAAAAGCCAGCAAGTGAAAAAACTTCAGGAAGAAGGGAAGATTGTAGCTATGATAGGCGATGGCCTTAATGATGCCCCGGCTCTGGCTCAGGCCGACGTGGGCATTGCCATCGGGACGGGTACGGATGTGGCCATGGAATCCTCGGACGTTACTCTCATCACCGGTGATCTAAGGGCTGTGATCGTGGCCATCCAATTAAGCAGGAGAACGATTCGCACCATCAAGCAAAATCTTTTCTGGGCATTCATTTACAATATTCTAGGCATTCCGATTGCGGCCGGCATCCTCTATCCCTTCTGGGGTATCCTTTTAAACCCCATGATTGCCTCTGCGGCTATGGCTATGAGTTCGGTGTCCGTAGTAAGCAATTCCCTCCGGCTGAGGCGCTTTCGCCCGCAAGTATAAAAACAAATTTCGAGTTTCCAGCATAGCTGTCAGATGAGCCATTAAACATTTACTTGACCTGCCTATTTCCTTTTTGGTAAAAGGATTATCGGGACATTGCCAATCCGGTCTTGATTTTCCTGCTTAAAATCCAGCCCAAAAAGGGGGGAAGGGAAATGGAAATCATTTTTAAAAATGGAAACATCCTTACCATGGAACAATCAGCGCCTAAGGCCGAAGCCATAGCCGTACAATTCGGCCGAATTTACAAGGTGGGCCAGGCAGCGGAGATCGAAAAGCTGGCCACACCCGGCACGAAGATTATCGACCTTAAGGGGCAGACGGTACTGCCAGGATTTATCGACACCCACAATCATTTTTGCCTCTATGCCTTGCTCACCGATCAGGCTGACTGCCGTCCAGCCGCTGGCTGTGTTCGGGGGGAGGACGTGGTGGAGGCCCTGAAGGCCAAAGCCGCAAAAACTCCGCCGGGAAAATGGATCATGGGCTGGGGGTTTGCCCCTTATCTGCTTGATGACAAAAAGGAACTTACCAGAGCTGATCTGGACAGGGCATCAAAGAAACATCCCATCTGCTTAGTCCATGTTTCCGTCCATGGGGCAGTAGTCAACAGCCTGGCTCTCAGGGAATTGGGTTTCACCAAAAAAACGCCCGACCCGACAGGAGGAGTCATCGCTCGGGACAATAGGGGGGAGCCAAATGGTATTTTGAGTGAATCCGCTTTTATGGGGCCTTTATTCTTCCAGAGCCCATCCATTTATTCCAAGATGATGGCCGAATATGACCGGGCAGGGAGAATAGAAATGATGTCCCGTTGCGCGGCCCGTTTCCTGAAACTGGGCATCGTCGGTGCCCATGACCCGTTCGTGGACGCACTGACACTTGGCACCTACCAGGAAGCCGAGGATGCCGGACGTTTCCCCTTTCGCCTTTATGCTTACATCCTTAACCAATGGGCCGATCCCCTGATGGCTGCGGGGGTCAAACGAGGGTTCGGATCGGAATGGGTAAAAATCGGGGCCATCAAAATCTTCCTCGATGGAGGAATGAGCAGCCGGACAGCGGCTGTTACCAAGCCCTATGCCAGTCCTCCAGGCGCGGGCAAAGGAATTCTCAACTACGACCAGAAAGGAATTAACCGGGAAATTGAAAAATTCGACCGGGCCGGGTACCAGATTTCGGTCCACGCCCAGGGGGACCGGGCTTTAGAGATGTTGCTCAAAGCATTCGGGCGAGTAATGGACAAAGGAAACCCCCTGCGCCACCATATTGTCCACGCCGGCAACCTCACTCCGGCGCAGATCGACCGAGTAAAAGAGTTGGGTTTATATATTACCAGCCAGCCTAATTTCTTCTCACTCCTCGGCGACGGGTTTATAGAAGCCTACGGCCCGGAGCGCTCTCAGGAGCTATACCGTTTTAAAACCATTCTCAAGCGGGGAATCAAATTGGGTTTCTCCTCCGATTGCCCGGTGGCTGAACCCAACCCCTTGATCGGAATACGCGACTCCATCTGCCGGAGGACACCGAGCGGAAAAGAATTCGGACCAGGGGAATGTGTAACGGCTGAACAGGCTGTGGCTTTGTACACCCGTGAAGCGGCTTATTTTTCCTTCGAGGAGAAGGAGCGAGGGACTTTGCAGGCGGGCAAAGTCGCCGACCTGATAGTGCTCGACAAAAATCCCCTGCACGTTCCCCCGCAGGCGATTTCCGACTGCCAGGTGAAAATGACCGTGGTCGGAGGAAAGACCGTTTATGATGGCCGATAAGGAAAAGTTCTTTGTTCCGGTCATTTTCGCCGACCGCTTCTTCATGTCGGCAAATGCCCTGGCAGACATCACCTTGAAGGGCGGGTATGCCTGGGCGGACGCTAAAGATCATTTTGACCTGGCGGAGAAGTTGACGGGTTCACCGTTCGTCCGGGTCATTGTGTCCGAGTATATCAAAATCAACTCACTGATCCTCGAGCAGGCTCCCGGACTAAAAGGTGTGATCGCCTACGGTGCAGGATACGACCATATTGATGTTGATTTTTTTACCAGTCGGGGAATCTTTGTCTGCAACTGCCGGGGAGAAAATGCCCAGGCAGTGGCCGAGCTAACCTTTGGCCTTCTTCTTTCCCTGATGAGAAGAATCCATCTTGCGGATCATTTCATCAGAGAGAACGGCTGGAAACGGACCGATAGCGCAGCCCTGCCTGAATGGACTATGGGCAGAGAACTTTGGGGAAAAACCTTCGGGATCATCGGCCTGGGGCAGATTGGGTCGCGAGTGGCCCGCATCGCCCGCGGCTTTGATATGAGGATTTTGTCTTATGATCCCTTTGCCCAGATAAAAGAAGGTATGGGGGTTGAAAGTGCGGGCCTGGAGGATATCCTTTCCAATGCGGATATTATTTCGCTGCACGTTCCCCTGACAGCGGAAACAGAGAAAATGGTCAATGCCCGAGCTTTAAGTTTGCTGAAACCGGAAGCGGTGTTGGTAAATACTTCCCGAGGGAAAATCATAGACGAACCGGCCCTGATAAAAGCACTGGAGGAGAGACGGATCGGCGGGGCCGCATTGGACGTCTTCTCCCAGGAGCCGATTCCAAGCGATCATCCCTTTTTTCGATTGAAGAATGTTGTACTTTCACCCCACATGGGCGCGATGACCCAGGAGGCCGGGGAGCGCCTCTCTGATGCTGTAGTTAGGCAGGTCCGGGATATTATAACCGGCCGGAAGCCTGAATGTCTCATCGAATAAGCGGTCAGCAAACAGGAAACAATATAAGGCCGAGTTTTGAACTCATTTAAAAATTCCGCGAAAATCCTTT
>JASEHN010000693.1 GCA_030018715.1 Thermodesulfobacteriota bacterium
TTCCGGGTCGCGCTGCGCTTGCCCGGAATGACGATTGAGCGCCAGATTTTGAGATGTGCAAGAACCTCGGATGATTCTGATAAAAGTGTTTTCCCCCTACCCCAGTAGGATTCTGGGCCCAGGAAAGTTTAAAAATAGGACGGCCGCATCCCGGCTGGTTTTAGACCTTTCAGGCAACTGGGTCGAAAAAAAGACGGGAGGACGGCAAGGGAGGTAAGAATGAAAGAAGAAGACCTGGAAAAAATAAAAGAGGAGAAGAAGCGCTGGGAGGAAAAGACGCTCAAGCCCGCTCTGGAAAGGTTCAAACTCAAAGAATCACCCACCCAGTTTTATTCCCCCTTGGACATGGAAGATGGTTTCAACTTTTTGGATCAGGTGGGCTTCCCCGGCCAATATCCTTTCACTGCCGGAACCTATCCTACCTTTCCTTACCGCACCGGTGAGCGAGGTTCAGGGGGAATTCCCCAGGCGAAAGGCTTGGTCCGGGCTGGGCGCTACTCAGGGTACGGAGCGCCGGAGGACACCCGGGATTACTACCTGCACATGAAGAGGCTGGGCTCCCGGACAGGCCCCAACATCGCTTTTGACCTGCCTACCCAGTGCGGCTACGATTCGGACAGCCCGATGGCCAGCGGAGAAGTAGGCCGCGTGGGGGTGGCTGTCGATACCCTGCGCGATATGGAGGTCATTTTTGAGGCCTTCTCCGGGGAGAACGACATCGATCGGACCGCCTCCAATTTCACTATCAACGCCCCAGCTAATATCATCATGGCCATGTACATGGCCATGGCTGAAAAACGGGGAATCTCGTGGGATAAGCTCAGAGCTACGCCGCAGAATGACATCCTGAAGGAATTCGTGGCCCGGGGAACCTACATCTTCCCGCCACGGCCCTCTATCCGGATGTTTCGGGACAGCCTGGTATTCTTTGCGCAACATCTTCCCAATGTAAACATCACCAGCATCGGCGGGTATCACATCCGCGAAGCCGGGGCCACCCGAGAGCAGGATTTGGCCTTTAGCATGGCCATCGGCGCGGCTTACTTGCAGGAGGGGGTGAATGCCGGACTTCCGGTGGATTCTTTTGCGCCGCGTTTCAGCTTCAATGCCTTTGGCGGCAGCATGGAATTTTTCAAAGAGATCGCCTTTCATCGGGCGGCCCGGCGAATGTGGGCCAAACTGTTGAAGGAAAAATTCGGAGCCAAGAATGAACGGTCCATGACCCTCCGTATCCCTATGACCGTCTATCCCGGGAACTTTAATTGCACCGTCCAGAGGCCCTTGAACAATTTGGTCCGTTCGGTCGTCGGCGGTATTGCCGGAGCCCTGACCGGCGGCGCGCCTAACTGTTACCCGCCTTTTGATGAACCGCTTGGCCTGGGGTGGAGTCTGGAGGCCATTCAGCTCAGCGAAGATGCCGCGCGCATCCTCCAGCACGAAGCCCGATTAGCGGACGTCATGGATCCCCTGGCCGGCTCTTATTACGTGGAATCGCTGACCAATCAGATTGAAAATGCGGCGTGGGCCGAATTCGACAAGATTCAATCGATGGGCGGGGCAGTGGCGGCCATAGAAAGTGGTTACATGCAGCGCGAGGTCGCCCGCAGCGCCTACGAGCGGCAGAAAAAGTTGGAGGAAGGGAAAGAATTGATTGTAGGGGTAAATTGCTTTTTGG
>JASEHN010000086.1 GCA_030018715.1 Thermodesulfobacteriota bacterium
CCCGGGGCAGTTCTCCCCGGAGAATCTCCAAGGCCTGCCGGAAAATCCAGGGGTTGCCCAATGCGCCGCGACCGATCATGGCCCCGTCACAGTTTGTCTGGGCGAAAAAATCCATGACAGCCTGAGGGGATGTCAAATCTCCATTGCCTATGACCGGAATTTTCAAATGTTCCTTTGCCCGGGCTATGATATTCCAATCTGCCTTGCCCCCGTACCCCTGGGCCCGGGTGCGCCCGTGGATGGTCAGAGCATCTACCCCGCAGTCCTCGGCCATCCTGGCCGTTTCCAGAATATTCAGTTTTTTTTCATCCCATCCCGTTCGCACTTTAACCGTGAGGGGAATAGAGACGGCTTTCCGAACCAATTGGAGGATCGCTCCAGCCCTCTCCAGGTCTTTGAGCAAAGCTGCACCCGATCCTCCCCGCACCACTTTTCTGACCGGGCACCCCATATTGATGTCCAGAACATCGGCCCCCATATCCTCGACGATTCTGGCTGCTTCGGCCATGGTCTCTGGCCGCGCGCCAAATATCTGAACAGCCAGCGGGCTTTCTTCCGGGCAGGTTTGTAAGAGCTTCTCGCTTTTTTTCCGGTTCCTGATGAGGCCTTCGGCGCTGACCATCTCGGTACAGACCAAAGCGCATCCCTGCTCTTTGGCCAAAAGGCGGAATGGTAAATCGGATATTCCTGAAAGGGGAGCCAAAAGGAGAGGATTGGAAAGTTGGAGAGATCCTATCTTCCAGGATCGCGTGTAATCAGCGGTCAAGATAAACCTTTCCTTCGCGGTAGATGGGCACAAGCTTTGAGGAATCGATCTGAGCACAAATGCGCACATCTTTCCCCAACCCCATTCTCTCCAAATACTGGCCCCATTCGCAGGCCGCAAGCATTCCGTAAATGTCCTCGGCAAAATACTCGTACAAAATCTTGGCCGCCAGAGCGGAGTCGCTTTTTAAAACTGCCAGGCCGTCCTTTTCGACGCAGCTAACAATTGCCCCGCCGCAAACAACATCCTCCAGGCAAAACAGATCTTTTTCCCCGGAACAGGCAATAAGGACTTCCCGTCCTGCCTCTCTTAGGCGCCGGCAAAGGGCTGACAGGTTCAGGAAAGCCCCGATAAAGACTTCTTTAGCCTTGCCGGCAGCCAGTAGAGCGCGGGTTCCGTTGGTGGTGGTCATGACCACGACCTTTCCTTTGACCTTTTCCGGGCGATAGTCACGCGGGGAATTCCCTAATTGAAATCCTTCCACGGGCAAGGCCCTACGCTCGCCTCCCAGGAGAAGCTGTGGGTCATTGCGCTCGCCAGCCACTTTTTTGGCCTCTTCGACAGTAGCCACCGGAATAAAGGCTGAACATCCGTTTTCAAAAGCCACGATCATGGTGGACGTGGCCCTGAGCACATCTATGACCACTACGGTTTTATCCTGAAGGTCTTTCTTCTCCAGTTCATAAGGTGAAAAAGCTAAATCAACTTGCAACATAGACTCCTATTGAATCGTAAGGCGTAAGTCGTGAGGGCGCAAGTGGTAAGCAACAGAATAGCAATCCCCTTAACCCCTCGCCCCTCGCGCTTTCGCAATTTGCGCTTTCCTTCTTCTCACGCCCTACGCTCTCGCGCCTAACCCTCTCGCGCCTTGCGGTATTTAATGTGCTTCCGCCCAGGTTTTCCCCAGCCCGATGTCCACTTTCAGGGGGATGGACAATTCCATCACTCCTTCCATCTCCTCCTTAACCAGGGCTTTGATGGCTGGCATTTCTTCTTCAGGCGCTTCAAAAACCAGCTCGTCGTGGATCTGCAGAATGAGCTTGGTGCGGCGCTCTCCCTGAATCATGCGCCTGTGAATATTGATCATGGCCGCCTTGATCAAGTCGGCGGCCGTTCCCTGGATGGGGGCATTGATAGCGATGCGTTCGGCAAATTGCCGCACGCTGCGGTTGCTGCTGCCGATGTCCGGGAGGTATCGCCGCCGGTTCATCAGGGTGGTCACATACCCCCGCTCCCTGGCCAGCTCCAGCGATTGATCGATGTAATCCCTTACCCCGTGGTATTTCTGAAAATAGTTGTCGATGTAGGCCTGGGCCACCCCGGGGGGAACGGCCAGCTCCTTGGAAAGGCCAAAGGCGCTCATCCCATAGATAATCCCGAAATTGATGACCTTGGCCAGCCGGCGCATCTCCAGGTTCACCTGCTCGGGCTGAACATGGAATATTTCTGCTGCCGTGGCCGTATGAACGTCTTCATCTCTCTGGAAAGTAGCGATCAGAGATGGATCACTGGAGAGGTGGGCCAGGATGCGCAGTTCGATCTGGGAGTAATCGGCTGATATGATCAAATGCCCGTCTTCGGGAATGAAGGCTTCCCGTATCCTCTTCCCTTCCGGAGTGCGGATGGGAATGTTCTGCAGGTTGGGATCGCTGCTGGAAAGCCTCCCTGTGGCAGTAACGGTCTGGTTGAAAGAAGTGTGGATTCGACCGGTTGTCGGGTTAATGAGCTGGGGCAAAGCGTCCACGTAAGTTGACTTGAGCTTGAAAAGGCTGCGGTACTCCAGGACTTTGGCCGGAAGTGAGTATTCCCTGGAAAGTTGGGTCAGGACCTCTACGTCCGTCGAGTACCCGGTTTTGGTGCGTTTTCCTCCCGGGAGTTTTAGTTTTTCGAAAAGGATTTTTCCCAACTGCTGGGGAGAATTGATGTTAAAGTTCTCTCCTGCCAAATCGTAAATTTCCTGAGAAATTTTTTTCAGTTGTCCGGCAAATTCTTCGGATAGAGAAGCGAGCAGTGGCCGGTTGAGTTTAACTCCGTTCATCTCCATGCCGGCTAAGACTTCAACGAGCGGGAGTTCCACCTGATGAAGCAGTTCCGCAAACCCTTCGGCCTCAATTTTAGGTATAAGAAGATCAGCCAGAATCAATGTCAAGTCGGCATCCTCAGCCGAGTAACGGCAGGCCTTCTGTACTTCCACCCGGTCAAAAGTAACGGCTTTGGCTCCATTCCCGGCAACTTCGGCATAGGTGATCACCTGGCGGTCCAGATATTCACGAGCCAATTCTTCCAGGCTGTGTTTGTGTTTCGAAGGATTTAGTAGATAAGAGGCAATCATGGTATCTCCGGCAAGGCCCTGAAGATGAATTCCGGATTTCGCCAGCAAGATGTAATCATATTTGATATTCTGTCCGTATTTTTTCAATGCGGGATCTTCCAACAAAGGGCGGAGGATTTCCAACACCTCGTTCTTATCCAACTGTTGGGGAGCCCCCGGGTAGGTATGTCCTACCGGGATGTAAAAAGCCTGGTGGGGCCGGAAAGAGAAAGAGAGGCCCACTATTTCTGCCCGCATAGGTTCGATGGAAGTAGATTCCAGGTCCAGAGAAAAAATTCCGGCTTTCCTTAAATTTTCTATAAGCCGGTAGAGGTCCGCTTTTTCCGTAATCAGGAGATATTCTTCTTCCTTTGGCTCGGGAGGAGTCGAAAATTCTTTGAGCAGCTTGGAAAATTCCATCTCTTTGAAAATTTTCTGTAGTTTTTCCCGGTCGGGAATTCCCGGTTTTAAACGGTTCAGTTCCTCAGCCAGGGGAACATGAACATCCAGGGTGGCCAACTCCCGGCTCAGGCGCGCCTGCTCCGCGTAATGGATGAGTTTATCCCGGATTTTGGCGTTTTTAACTCCGGTCACGTTCTTTAGAAGTTCTTCAATTGAGCCGAACTCTTCAATGAGCTGGACGGCGGTCTTTTTACCGATTCCCGGAACCCCGGGAATGTTGTCAGAAGAATCCCCGCTTAGCCCCATAACTTCAATCACCTTGTCGGGAGTTACTCCAAAATATTCTGTCACCTCGGGGATCTGAAAGGTTTTCTCTTTCATGGGATCATACATGGTTACACGGGGAGTAATGAGCTGCATCAGGTCCTTGTCCCCGGAGATGATGACTGTATCGATCCCTTCAGCTTCCGCTTTTTTAACCATAGTTCCGATCAGGTCATCGGCCTCGTACCCCTCTTTCTCCAGCGTGGGGATGTGCAAGGCGCGCACGATCTCTTTTATGTGAGGAATCTGCGTCCTGAGATTCTCGGGCATGGCCGGGCGATGGGCCTTGTAGCCTCCGAAAACTTCGTGGCGAAAGGTTGGGCCGGGAGCATCAAAGACAACGGCCACATACTCCAGCTCCTGTTCCCGCAGAACTTTGAGCAGCATGTTGGTAAACCCGTAGGTGGCATTCGTGGGGAATCCTTTTGAATTGGTTAGGGGCGGGATGGCAAAAAATGCCCGGTAGATATACGAACTGCCGTCGATTAAAAACAAGCGAGGTTTCTTCTCAGTCATGATTAAAGTATGACACAAAAAACGGGCAAGAGGCAAGAGGCGACAGGTAAAATAAAAAGATTTCCCCCTTAGCCACCATCTATCCGCTCAAGTCAATCAATAAATTGACGACACGGCCAAATGATAGTATTATTATAGCATAATGATAGCGGAGGTGCGGTATGGCTGCTTTGCTGATAAAAGACCTACCCCGCGAGGTGCATGATTGGTTGAAGCGGGAAGCGGAAAGAAACCGTCGGTCTATGACGCAACAGGCCATCGTTGTGCTTGAAGAAAGGATGCGCCATTTTCGGCCAGTGAAGTTCCCACCGCCAGTGCGAACCCGGACCCTCTTGACGGCGGAGTTTATCGAACAAGCAAAACGCAAAGGCCGGATATGATTGTCGTGGATTCGAACATCAGCGCAGCCAGAAACCTGACAAGTGTTTTGTCATCGAAAGCCGAGCTGGTTGAGCAAAAGGATCCCGTATGGATTGTGCCTGTCCTGTGGCGCTATGATTTCCAGAACATCCTGGCCACTGCGATTAAAACCAGGCAAATCAAGCCAGAACGGGCGTTAGACGTTTGGGAAAGGGTCTTTGGTATCCTGATCGAAAATGAGTCCGAACCGTCCCCAGCCAAAGTGATCGATCTGGTCACTCAGTTTGGAATTACGGCCTATGATGGGCAGTTCATCGCCCTGGCCATGGAAATGGGAATCCAGTGTGTAATCGAGGATCGAAAATTGCGAGGAAAGTTCCCGAACATTGCGGTCTCCATGGAAGGGTTCTTAAAAATCCCGAAAATCAACGGCGTTTGCGAGAAGAAAGCAAAGTATCGCAGACGCAAGACCTGATATTTCTTGTAGCGTCCCTTCTTACAATTTTTGGCGCAGATCGGGGGAAGCAATAATAAACAGGGGGTGAAGAACTGGCCAATTGTTCTTGACCAACTACAGATTTTATAGCATTCCTTTCTTCCTGAGAAGCTCGTTATAACCATCGCCAGTCATGGGGCATTTAAATAAGTCGGCTATTTGGGCACTTGTATCCAATCTCAATTGTTTCTTCATTTGTTTCAGCAGATTATCTCCGATGGTCTTGTAGTGGCTGCCATGGGAGGTATATGTAAAGACGCCTGACCTTTTTCCCTCTACCTCATGATAAAAGTAACGATGATGGGAGTCTTCTTTGATAAACCCCTTGGCAGCCAAAGAAGCCTCAATTTCACTCCTGTCGATCTGCAAAATTCACTCCTCGAACAAAAGATTTTCATATAACCTTTTTAGTCTAACGGCATCTCCCGTAACCTGCGACCAATCCAGCTTGCAGTAATAGTGATAGAAATGGATTATGTGAAACCCAATATCTGTTATAGCTTCTTCCGGAGACGCACCCGTTCCATATAAAAGAAGGGTGTCATTTTCAGCAAAATAAAGTCCATCTTCAAAATATACGCGGAGGGCGATAGGTCTGGCCGTTCTAAATCTCTTGCCGGGAATTCCGACAGACCAGAGGGGTGTCACAAGTTTCCGCTGAGGAAGCGACTGGAATAAATCCTCACCAATTATTTCCTTTGCAGTATCAACATTGGCCTCTGCGCGTCGGTAATTCAACGGCAAATATTCTCGCCGCTCTTCCCGGACCTCGGAGCTATCCACCATGGTCACAGAATTCATACTGCGTCTCCTTTTAGATATCCTCGATATTCCTCAGTAATCAATTCTTCAAAAACCCGCTTCGTATGGCCATGACTCTCCTCCAGATATTGCTCGATGGAGTCTATAGCCAGTTCCTTCTCCTTTGAATAATCAAAATCAAGGAGAATAGCTTCATGGGAACGATCCGCCGTGATAATCGATTCAATCTTTGTTGTTATCGCTCCACCTGGTGTTTTTGATATGAAAATAAAGCTCAGGTTCTCAAAGTTGTCTGGAAAGACTTCGGGCAGTTGGAGCTTTATTTTAAGAAACCTATTCAGGGGAATCAATCCCGATTCTCTCGAAAATGGAATGATATTGATATAACGCAAGCCCGTCCTGATCAATTTCGAGATCCTGTAAGCATTAACGAATTCACTAACTAATTTCTTTGCATCATTCCTAAATTGAGCGTACCCGGGGTATGGGCGCGCGAAATATGCAAACTTATTTAAGGCCACCATCATTCCTGACTTCTGATCCTCACTCTCGAATCTGTAAGGCTCTAAAGCGGGGAATCCGCCCGCCGGGATTGATGGCACCAATACTTTTGGAAAATTTTCTCTGATTTTTTCGTAAAAAAAATCTCGGTTGCATTCAACCCTCGGTTCTCCGGGGAATCTGATTTCAAACACGACCTCCACCAGAGGGGAGTTGGGATATATGTCCTTATATTCCGCCATAACCATATCTCCTGTCGGAATTTATACCACTTTTTTAAACCTTTTTGAAGATATTTTCATCATTTTATGAGCTTTAAATCTACCCTGTGCCTTTAGAACAAGGCGCTTGGCACGATATTCCCCATATTCATTCTCTTCTTTTTCTTTGAGGACGCGGAAGTTTTCGCCAGGGAAACTTGAAAATTGATTTTTGAAGGTTTACCCCTCAGTCCCTTGCGCAGGCGCAAGTGGTGAAGTGCGCTGCCCCTGGCGTAATCCTTTGATTTATATGCCCGCCCATTCAAATTAAACTGAATTACTTAAGAACTTTCTCCTTTTACCCTGGCAACATTTATTCAATTTGTTCTTTCGCGAAGCGATCAATAGAATCAATTAGGTCAACCATTTCCGGGTCTACCTCTTCCCGCCGAAACGAGTCAACAAATGGGAGGGGGACGCGTGGGAGGGGGACTGGGAGGGGGACGTTCGTGCAGAAATTGCCTAACGGTCTCCCCTTCAATTCATCGGTCTTTCTTGCCCCCCAAGGAAAGCGGGCGGGTAATACAAGAATTCGTAACCCCAAGGTATCTCGCCACCTCCGCCCCAGAATACCCATTATCAATCCCGGCCCGCAGCAAATTCAAATGGATATAACGAACCAACTCCGCCAAATAAGCATCCTCCTGGCAGACGATGGACTTATAGCAATTCTGAAACAGATGGCCATGCCTCCTATGCCGCCTATTGAACTGCACTGCATACCCAGTCAGCAACTTCCGCATGCTGGAAGACAACGGCCGTTTCTTGGTCTTACACAGTATATGAAAATGGTTAGAGAGAATGGCCCACGCATGGATATCCATCGAGCCCTCTTGCGCCAATTCCCCTAATCGCTTAATAAAATCGACTCGATCCTGATCATCGAGAAAGAGCTTCCGTTTCTCGATCCCCCGCCCCATCACATGGTGCAAAACCCCGGGCGCATCTAATCTGGCTGATCTCGGCATGCTTGCAATATGAACTGTTTCTTATCCTCCGTCAAGCACTTTCTGCACGAACGTCCCCCATTCAGTCCCATTCATGGTTGCTTCTTTTTTCATCGTCCTCTGCCCGCCTACGGCACCTGCAGGAGTTGAACCCACCCCGTTCAAGGTTTACCTTACCCAAACGATACAGCAGATCATTGTCAGGTTGTATAAAATGGACCCCACAGGGGCCGGTGGGGCTACTGGGGCGGGACTAATCATCACCCGTCTCGAGGCCATTGCCGACCCCGCCAGGAACGTAACCAACGTAGCGCTCGCGAAAAACGTTTTGGGAGTGATGGACCGGATCACCCGCGTTTCGTTCGATCCACAGCCTGAGCCGCCCGGGTTGGTTGCTGTCCTTAATCAACTGATTACTCTCGGGTTTGAAACCCCACCGGAGAAGCTTTCGCTCGCTACCGAATCAAGCCGTTTGATGGACCGCATCACTGCCCGCCTATTCGATCCGCAGCCTGAGCCACCCGGTGTTGTTACATCAGGCTCCAATATCCTCTATATCGTATCGGGTATTTCCAAGCTGACCCTCGACGCTACGACCCAGGAACGGAACAGGGCCAAAACATTCATTGGCATTCTTTCCCAGGTCGAAGAGGTCCTTTTTGACCCTCAGCCTGAACCTCCGGGGAAATTCATCGTTCCGATGTTTGATATCCTCAACCAGATGTCGATTCTGTACATAAATCTCACTGGATCCGACGTCACCGGGCGTTAGCTGCAAACCGTTGGTCACTTGCTGAAAGATGCTGTGCCCTGTTTGGCACAGCCTCTTTCGAGGTTAAGTAAATGGGTGACCCCATTTCACATTTCATATTTCCACTCCTTTGTGATCTGGCTAACGGGGCCCGCAGTTGAGCTGTGGGCCGAAGGCCCATCTGCTCCAGCCGCGTGTTCGGCCGGCGCAGGCGGAGAACACGCGGCACCTCTTGAGCGACTTGTTAGGCCACTGCATTAATATCTACTGGTAATCTCCGAAGGCTTAACTCCTTTAGTTGAACTTTGTTGCTGGCATTGTCGATGTCAATGCCTACCAGATTCCCCTCAGCATCGTAATCCAGAACAACTCCCTCGGAAATCTCCCTACTCTCGACGCTTGATTTCTCAGAAAGATCGATATAAAGAGAATCCGTCTCTGGATAATAATTTATTTTCATCGTTTAAACCTCCTATCCGGAAAGGCATTGTGAATGGTTTTCTTATCACTTAAGGTGACAACCCGCAATATATGACCTTCGAGCTCAGGGATCATGCCCCAGAATCGAAAACGATTGTGCTCCTGAGGCTCAACCTTAAGCGGTTTTTCGATTACGTTAACACACCATTCCTTCTTGAGATACGGCCGCTTCCTTAAGACTTCTTTCTCAAAGTATTCGGTGAACTTATATTCAGCCGGCCCCATATTTCTATTATAAATCCTTTTGGTCGCTAACTGATAAAAAAGATTTTTCCGGGTTAAAGGTAAATGGGGTCGGGCCAAGGTATGTCCCTGAATATATAGTGTTAATGTCCCAGCGATAGGTATTTTCAAGGCCTATATCGTCTTTTTGGGCCCCGAAAAACGCCTCATAGCCAGCAAATCTCTCCCGAAGCTGATATCCCTCAA